>NZ_JBFTER010000088.1:0-21500 GCF_047229345.1 Cellulomonas jepli
CGCGATCCCGGCCGCGCAGGCCGACCACATCGCGTGCGGGGTCGCCAACGACGGGCGTTCACCCGGCGTGTCGCTCGAACGCAGGTGTGCAGGGTCCGCTTCGCGGGTTATCGTGGTCTCCAAGCGAAAGACGCACCTGGGTGCGTCAACTGGAGCCCTTCACCGCCCAGCCGCCAAGCAAGTGGGTGAAGAGCTTTCGGTCTCAGCGGCCCGTCCCGTCAGGGGCGGGCCGCTCTCGTTGTTACGCGGTCTTCAGCGGCAACTCCTCCTGCTGCGCGTTCTGCGGCCACCACACGGGCAGTCCGCGGTCGTCGAGCTCAAGGTGCTTCGCGACCTGCTCGAGGACTACGCCCATAGAGACACCCGAACGGTCAGCGATCGCGTCCAGGGCAGCCTTCGTGTCGACATCGACCTTCGCGAAGACCGCCGTCGTCCGATCGGGGTCCAGGGACCCTCGCGGTCGGCGAGCCCGAGCAGGTGTCTTGGTGCTCATGACCGAGAACCTATCGATAGCGCTAGGCCATGTCCGCAACTCGCGCGGCGTGTCGCTACTTGCCTGCGAGGTAGGCGCCGATGCGGGCCACGAGGTTCTGGACGGCGTCGTCGCGCACGGTCCAGTGAACGGTGCGCCCCAGGCGGCGGCCCGGAGGTTCGTCGGCTGAGACAAGGCCGGCGTCTTCGAGGACGACGAGCTGCTGGTAGACGACCTCGCGGCGCTGGCCGATCGCGGCGGCGAGGTCGACGGCTGTCTGTGGCCCGTGCAGCGCGAGTTCGCGAAGGACACGCGCGCGGACGCGGTTGCCGATGACCTCAATGGCTGCCGCCACCTCCCCTGGCATGTCTGGGGGAGTGGTCAGGCGCGGCATGCCGCTCATCCTGCCGGATGCCCCCCAGCAGACCCCGATATCGAAAGTCTTAGCATCACCCTAACGCGTACGCTGTCGCGGTTGACATCTCCATAGCGAGAACGCCGACGTCTACCCGAAGTCCTGCATGCCCTCGCCGCCGCCCTGGGACTCGTCGACGGTGATGGCATCGACGAGCCACGCGCCGTCCTGCTGGATGACGGTCATGGTGGCCAGGAGTTGGCGGGGCTGGCCGGTCCACCCGTCCGTCCCGCGCGGGGTGAGCGTGATGACCCGGATGCGGGTGGCCGTGGTGGGGGTGTCGGCGGGCCGGTCGGGGACGGCGTCGTCGGCGTCGATGACCTCGGCGACCAGGTAGCCCTGGTGCTCGGTGAGCTCGAGCCATTCCGCGCCGCCGGCGCTGGGCAAGGGCTCGGTGGCGATCGCGGTGTAGGCGGGAGTCATCCACTCCGTCGCACGTGCGGCGGCCGCGGTGGGCGTGGTGTCGGTGCGCGAGTCAGACGCCCACATCGTGCGCGCGACCCCGTCCGCTGCGGCGTCAGCACCTGACGATGTTCCGTTATCGGCGTTGCTGGGTGTGGGGTCCGGTGCGGTCACGAGCTCGCTCGGGTTGGTCGAGCTCGTCGATGTCGTCGAGCTCGGGGGAGTCGAGTCAACCGGCGCCTGCGGGGTTGTGCTGGCGCAGGCGCTCAGCGTCAGCAGGGCCGCAAGAAGTGCGGCGGTGCGGGCGGGGTGGTTGGTCATGGTGCCTCTCATCGTGTGCCGACGAACTCCCAGTGCCAAGCCTCTGGCTTGCTGCCACCGGTGCGAGCCCATGTGGGGTGGTCCCACCCGTACGCGGGGGCGTTCGCGCGCAGCCAGACGTACTGCCGCGACCCGGCGGACATGCTCGCGAGGTCGACGGCCAGGCCCCAGCCGTGGTTGGAGGTGCCCGGGGCGGCCGCGAGGCCGCCCTTGGTGGCCTTGGTGGCGACCTGGCTCGCGTAGTCCCGGTACGCCGAGCTGATCCCCAGGTCGCCCCCGAACTGCGTGGCGTAGGCGGTGTTCAGTTCGGCGAGGGACTGCGCGGCGTCGCAGCGCAGTACGAGCCCGGTGTTCGCCCAGGGGATCTGACACAGGTTGGACGGGTCGAGGCGCCCGGACCCGGACGTGGGTACCCGGAACGTGCCGTCGGCCGAGACCGCGGGCCCGCCCCCGGCATCGACGGCGCCGGGGACGAGGGAGGTGTAGCGGGGGATCGCGGCCAGGATCCGCTCGACGTACCGCTGGGTCTCGGGGAACGGCGGCACGCCGGCGTACTTGGTGACGTTCCCGAAGCCGGCGTTGTACGCCGCGAGGGTCAGCTGCAGCCGGTCTCCGCGGACTGTGCCCGCCTCGAGAGCGCGCCCGACCTGGTCATAGAGCGAGCACATGAAGCTCGCCTGAGACCCGACGGCGTCGGCGGGGTCGTGGACGTCAGCGACGCCGTCACCGGAGTAGTCCTGCCCCCAGCTGGCCCAGGTGCCGGGCATGAACTGCGCCGGACCGGCCGCGCCGGCGAACGACACCGCAGCGGGGTTCCAGTTGGACTCGGCCTCGATCTGGGCGGCGAGCACCGGGGCGCTGATCCCCTCGCACCGGTCGTCTGCGGCGATCAGGGCCGCACGGTAGGCCTCGGGGACTGCAGCGGCGTTGAGCACCCCGCTGCCACCGCTGGGCGGGGCGCCACCCGCGCCGGCGCCGCCGATCAAGAAGGTCAGTGCGCCGCAGCTCGAGAGCCCGGCGAGCACGACCCCGGCGATCACCACGGGCGTCTTCCTCATCGCACGTCCCCCGATCCAGCGACTGGACCGTGGGACAAAACCGGCGAACTGGTCAGTGGTGCGTGGCAGGCTGCCCCCCGGGCAGGGCCGGTGATGACATCGGCGCAGGAACGCAGGGGATGGGATGGCATGCGCTCTACGAGGGGGCCTCGGGTTCGGTCGGGTCGATCAGCGGAAGACCGGCCGCGATCCGGTCGCGGATGTTCGGCCAGTACGCACGCCACTGATGACCGACCTTGGTCGCCGGGATCGCGCCCTTGCGCAGCAGCACGGTGACGGTCTGCTCGTGGATGCCGAGCAGCTCGGCCAGCTGCGCCGTCCCCACGATCGCAGGCTCCGCGTGACCGGGCGGCAGCGCCGGCACATGGCTCGCCGCCTCGGGTCCGACTGCTCGCGTTAGGACCGCTGGCGCCCAGAAGCGCCACTGCCCCCCGATGCGCACCCCCGGGATCCTGCCGTCGCTGGCCCACCGCCGCGCGGTCACGCTGCTCACCGCGAGCGTGCGAGCCACGCCGTCGAGGTCCATGAGGTGCGGGTGCATCGGCCCTTCCAAGGGTGCAGCGGCAGCGCTCGGACAGCGCACGGGTGAAGGCACTGTCCCACGCGCGATGCGCTCGTTCGAAGCAGAAGACGGTCGTCACAGCACCGAACCTAGAGCGATAACGCCCAGAAAACTAGTTCTTGCGTCATCACGATGTGATAGGGCACTGTTATAAGCGATTCGATCATCCAGGGAGGTTCCATGTCGGACCAGCAGCCAGCCGGGTACGTGCCGTTCAGCGGCGCGCGGCGCGTGCAGCAGTACCGCGAAGGCCAAGCCCCACCGGCGGACTTCGACGCCCCCGGGGCGGTGGACACCGCCGAGCGAGGCGTTCCCGTCGTGAACCTGGCCCTGGTCGCCCCGGTCGCGGAAAGCGAAGAAGGCACGGCCCGGGCCAAGGACGGGGACGGGGACGGGGGAAGTGCGGTCGAGACGCCGCTCCCGGCACCGCCGGCGCAGTGGGGATGGCGGGGCCGCTGGAACCGCGCGAGCGGCGGCCGGCTGCACCTGGCCGCGCGCACGGACGAGCTCGCGCACCGTGACGCCGTCGCGACCATCCGGCAGGCGACGTTCCCGCGGGCGATGAACGTCGTGACGCTCAACCCCAAGGGCGGGGCCGGCAAGACCACCACCACGCTGCTCCTGGCCGACGTGCTGGCCGACGTGCGCGGCGGGTACGTGTGCGCCGTCGAGTCGACCGACTCCACCGGCAGCCTGGCTCGGCGAGCCGAAGGCACCCCGGGCGCCGGGCTCGCGCAGCTCGCCGCCAACGCCGCGAACGTGACAACCGCCGGACAGCTCAGCGCCTACACCGCCCCGCAGACCTCCCACGCGGACGTGATCGGGTCCACCGACCTGCGCGGGGAACTCACCGCTCGAGACGTCCTGACCGTCCGAGGCGTCCTGGACACCCACTACCGGATCACCGTCACCGACACCGGCAACAACCCGTCCCACGACGCCTTCCGCACCGCCCTGTACAGCGCGGACGCCGCGGTGATCCCGTGCCTGGTCTCACTCGACGCCCTCGCCGGCGTCGAGGAGACCCTGACCGTCATGCGCCAGACCGGCTCGTGGGTCGGGCGCACCGGCGGGCTGGTCACCCGCTGCGTGGTGGTCCTGGGCCATGACGGCGGCCCGGAGGACCCGGCCGTCGACGCCGCGGTCCGAGAACGGCTCGCGCGCCTGGACGTCGAGGTCGTCGAAGTCCCCTTCGACCCCGCGATCCGCCGGGGCGGCGAGCTCAGCCTCACGGCCCTGAGCCGGGCCTCGCACCTGGCGTGGACGAACGCCGCTGCTGCCGTCGTGCGCGCCCTGCTGGCCGCGCCCCCCACCGACCTGGTGCACGCGCTCCGGGTCGCCATGCGCACCCCTGACACCCAGGGCTGAGAAGGAGAGAACCCATGCTGAACGCATCCGGCGGCCTGCATCACGCCGTCACCGCCACGATCCAGAACCCGCTGGACGGCATCGTCCCGGACTTCACCGTCTTCGGCGCGGACTTCACCAACATCTGGCAGAAGCTCGGCGGCGGGCTCTGGGCAGTCGCGATCCTCGTCGCCATCGGCTACCTCGGCCACGGCATCCTCGGCATGGCCCAGAACCGCGGGGGACACCCCGGAAACCTGCGCGAGTCGAAGAAGGAAGCCGTCCAGGCCGGCGCCGCGCTCGGCGGACTGATCGCGCTGGCCCCCATCGTCGGCATCTTCCTGCTGATCTTCGGCTGACCGGGACCCTCCCCATGACCACCACAGGCCAGACCGGGACACCGGCACCCGTGCCGGGCCACGGACTTCCCCGCTGGGCCAAGGGCGCACTCATCGCGGTCGCGGCCCTGGCCGCCGTCACGCTGCTCGTGGCCGTGTTCGCCCCCCGCGGGCGCATCGCGACCACCGCCACCCCGACAACCACCGCAACGTCCGCAGCGACGCCCAGCAGCGCACCCGGCCAGACCCTCGTGGACGGATGCCTGGGCGGGCGCGACGACCTCGACCAGGCCGTCCTCACCGCCCAGCGCGAGGCCCCCCTCACCGAGGCCGGCGCCGCAGCCTTCACCGCCACCCTCATGCGCTGGGCAGGGGCCAGCCCCGCCCCGGCCCGGCAGGCTGAGACCGCCAAGGAGGTCCTCGCAGCGGATGCCACTGCCGCGGCGCGTCTGTCGGGAGACATCGACGCCCAAGGCTCAACGCTGTCGGTCGAGTTCCCGGAAGGCCGTTACTACCTCGAGTCGATCACCGATACCGAGGCCGTGGTGTCGTGGCTCGCTGAGGGTCACGTGACCGACGGCGCGGAAGCCGGCGACGTGTGGCTCGGTGGTTCGACTCACCTGTCTGTGGTGGACGGGCGGTGGCACTACCGGGATCAGACCGCGATGCGCTCGGTCGATGACATGCAGCAGATCGGCGTGCCGTACGCCGGGGGGTGCTGACAGTGCCGGAGTTCTGCGATCTTCCAGTTATCGGGTACACGACTGTGTGCGTCGGGGCCGACGTGGCGGAGAACGTCGCCGAGGTCGTGGACTTCGCCGTGGACCCGTTGGGCTATCTGGCGGAGCAGCTGCAGGCTGCGTCGGCGGGGCTGACGACCACGGTGCTGCCGGCGATGGAGCAGCTGACTCATCCGGACCTGTCGGTGGACTGGTTCGTCGGGGCGTACAAGGTCTCCTTCGCCCTGTCCATCTTCGTGTTCGTCGCGCTGCTGGGGTGGAACTTCGTCCAGCTCACGCGCCGGCGGGTGTCCGGGGACGAGGTCGTCGAGACCCTCGCCTTCTACGCGCCGATGTTCTTCGCCGGGGTGCTGCTGGGCCCGCTCCTGGGCAACCTCCTCCTGAGGCTGACCGGCGCGCTGTCGGACTCGTTGATCCGGTGGGGGGTCGGTTCCACGATCGGGTCGACCACCACGCAGCTGACCACCGCCATCACCACGGGGGACCCGGCGCAGATGGCCGGTGGGGCGATCGTGGCGATCGCGGTGTACGGGGTCCTGCTCGTCGCGCTGGGCCTGGCGTTCCTGACCCTGCTGGTGATGCTTGTGACCTTGTACCTCTCCGGTGCGGTGCTGCCGCTGTCGCTGGTGTGGATTGTCAACCCCCGCAGGCGAGAGCGGGGCTTGAAGGTCACCGGCGTGTGGGTGGGGGTGTGCTTCTCCCACGTCCTGCTGTTCCTGATGCTCGGGATCGCGTTCCACCTCGTCACGGGTCAGGTCAGCGAGGCGATCACCGACCCGGGCCTGCGCATGGTCGCCCAGCTGGCGACCGCGGCGATCGCGCTGCTGATGGCGACCTTGAGCCCGTTCGCGCTGCTGGCGTTCGCACCGGTCGGCCCGACGTCGGGCGGGACAGGAGCGTCGATGCGCCTGCCGTCGTCCTCGAGCGCAGGTCGCGGTGGGCGGACGGTGTCGCAGACCGACTCCCAGACCGCACAGCTGGCCCGCAGCGACGCCACCACCGGGGACGAGACTGCCGACGACCCGGGCCCCGAGCCGACTCCGGGCCCGGGTGGTCTGTCGACCCGGCTGCTGGAGTCCCGCAAGGACTCGGCGGGCCCGTCGTCGACGACGTCGATGGAGCCGGACGGCACCGACCCGTCGGGCGGGCAGTCCTCGACCAGCGGGGAACCGGCGGAGGCACCCGCGGCCGCGCCGGCGGCGTCGGGTACCGGCGCCGTGGCCACGGCCGGGGACACGACCAGCGATGTCGGGGACAAGGCCGCGGCCGCGGGGACCGCAGCGGAGGTTACTGGTGTCGGGGCGCCGGTGGGGGCCGCGCTCCAGGGGCTGGCGGTGGTGGCGAAGACCGCCGGGTCTGCGGCCTCGACCACGGCCCGCCTGGCCGAGTCGGCCGGGTCGATGGCCGCCGAGCACATGGACCACGCCAACCCGCGCAACAAGAACTGACCAGGGGGACGACCGATGCTGATGCGCACGCTGGGTGGTGAAGGGGGACGTCGAGGCTTCTTCGGTGGCTCCCACAGCAGGACCCGCACCGTGGGCCTGATCTTGGTCGGGATCGCGGGAGCGTTCGCGACGATCCTGCTCGGAGGCACGGGGCTGGTCCTGACGGCGCTGGCCACAGGACTGGTGTACGTCGCCACGATCAGCACCCACCGCGGGTCCCCGCTGGCCCGGTTCCAGGAGCGTCGCCGGTGGAAGGAACGCGTGCGCCTGGGCACGACCGACTTCGCTCCGGTGTGGATGCGCCCGGACAGCCTCGACGAGGCCCGCGGATCCCGCACGGAGCGGGCCGCGGCGGCGCGGGCGTGGAACGCCTACCGAGACGCCCCGGACGGGGCCGAGGGCATGTACTGGCTGCAGCGCGGGCGCGGTGTGCCCGGGATCGCGTGGCACGCCCCCACCGGGGAGGACGCGCACCTGTCGGTGGCCTTCGCGGTTGAGGGTCAGGTGCGGGGGATCCAGTCCGACGCCTACCTCGACGCGGCGATGACGTCCTTCGGTCACCTGCTCGCCCGGTATGGGTCGGCGTCTTCTCTGGTCTCCCGCGTCCAGACGATCACCCGGGTCGTGCCGGTCGACTCGGCGTTCCACGAGGCATGGGTGTGGGACCAGCTCGACCCCGACGCCCCCGCCGACCTCGTCGCGTCCTACGACGAGGTCGTCCAGCTCGTCGCTCGCTCCGGGCTCGCCCAGCGGCACTTCGTGGTCGTGCGCTGGCCGCTGGGCCAGGAGTTCCTGGCCGCTGCCGCGCGCCGCGGCCCAGCGCAGGCAGGGTGGCGGACGCTGATGGAAGCCGAGATCGCCACCGTGCGCTCCCACCTGCGCAGCGCCAAGCTCGGGAACATCGAGCCCCTCACCGCGGCCGAGCTCGGTGCGGTCCTGCGCCACTTGCAGCAGCCGTCATGGCCGATCGACCAGGCCGGTGACGTTCACGTCGACGCGCCCTGGGTCCCCTCGCGCGATGAGTGGTCCGCCACGATCACCCAGGGCCCGGGACCTGACGGGCAGCTCGAGCAGTGGTGGCACCGCACCGCCCAGCTGCCCGTCGAGGCCTTCGAGACCGGCCCACGGGACTCCCTGTGGCTGGCCCCGCTGCTGTCGCAGATGCCGCACCCGATCGTGCGGACCGTCTCGATCCAGGTCGACGTCGTCCCCGCAGCTGCAGCCCGCCACGCCGCCCGCACCGACGTCACCACAGACCTCGCCGACCTCGAGGCGCAGCGGGAGAAGGGCGTGCTGACCAGCGAGGAGCTCGCCGCCGGTCTGACCGCGGCGCGTGGGCGCCTGGAGGACCTGCGCCCCGGGTCTGGTCACCACGGCGCCGGGTGGGCCGCGCACCTGACGATCTCCGCCCCGACCAGGGAGGCCCTGATCGACGCGACCGCGAAGATCACCGAAGCCGCAGGGAACGCCGGGGTCTCCTCGCTGACCTGGCTCGACACCCAGCAGGCCGCCGCGATGGCGTGCACGTGGCCGATCGCCCGCGGCATGCGACCCGTCGAACGGTCCACCGCGTCCACCCTGCGCGCCGTGCTCGCCGGCGCCGGCCACAAGGAGGCCATCTGATGCCCGAGACCCCCACCACCCACACCGGCGGGCGGGACCTGCCCGGCAAGATCACCTCCGACGGGCACGTGACCACCGTCGAGATCGACCTGGACGCGCTGAGCCGCGCCGAGCGCCGCGACATGCTGCGCGGAGCCACACGCCTGGAGACCGCGCCGTTCGCCGTCGCCCCCGCACCCGGCCCCGACGCCCAGGCGCCGGAGACGAGTGAGCGCCGGTCGTGGTGGGGTCGTGCCCCCCGACAGGAGGACCCCTCTGCGGGCGTCATGGAACTGCCTGAGCCGCAGGGGTACCGGCTGCGCCGGAAGCCCCGCCGGGCTCGGCGCGGCTGGTACGCACCGGTCGCGGAGCCGGCGCTGACGTCGACCCGGCAGGCCGAGATCCTCAACACCGCCCTCGTGGCCGCCCCCACGGACGAGGCCGGCATCATCATCGGCCGCGACCGCCTGTCCAACACCCTCGTCGCGCATGACTCGTTCACCGCCTACGAGAAGAAGCAGATCACCTCCCCGGCGGTTGTCCTGCTCGGGGTCGTCGGGGCCGGGAAGTCCTCGCTGATCAAGACCGTCTACGTGCTGCGCCCGCTCGTGATGCGCGGGCGGCGCGTGGTCGTCATGGACAAGAAGGACGAGGGCGGGGAAGGCGAGTACTGCGAGATCGCCCGCCAGTACGGCGCCGAACCTCTGCGGTTCGTCATCGGGGGCGGTGGGGTGCGGCTGAACGTGTTCGATCCCGCGATCCTCGAGGTCTCCGGGCTCGCCGGTCAGGCCCAGCTGCTCGTTGCGCTGGCCGAGCTCGCCAACGACAGCCTCCCGCTCGACAAGTGGGAAGACGCCGCGCTGCGCGCCGCTCACAAGGCCACCCTGCGCGCCGCCGAGGCCGCCGGCATCGAGCCGGTCCTGGAGCACCTGCTGTTCCACCTCGGCCGGGTCGTCACCCGCGCCGACGGGCGCTCCCACGCCCTGCCGGAGTTCGCCGACTACTCACCGGCCGCGCTCGAGCGGATGCACCAGGCGGGCCTGGGTGTGCGGCACCTGCTCTCGGCGCTGCTCGATGACGAGCTGACAGGTCTGTTCGACGGGCCGACCTCTCGCGCGGTCAACCTCGCGGACCGGCTCACCGTCTTCGACGTCTCCCAGCTCCCCGACGAGGGCCCCGCCCTGGCGATGGTGATGGCGGTGGCGAACGTGTGGCTCATGGGGACCCTGCGCCGCCGCCGCGGGCTGCGCACCAACTTCGTCGCCGAGGAGGGCTGGTCCCTGGTCGGGGGGCCCGGTGGGCGGGTGCTGCAGCGCAACGTCAAGCTCGCCCGCGGGCTGGGTCTGTCGAACATCGCTGCCCTGCACCACGTCGCCGACATCCCCGCCGGGGACCCGGCCATCGCGATCCTCAAGGAAGCCCAGACCGCGCACCTGTTCGCTCAGGACCGTGACGAGGACGTCGAGGCCGTCGCGCGGCTGTACAACCTCGACCCCGGGTCGAAGTCGACGCTGCGCAACCTCCAGGCGGGGCACCACCTGCTCAAGATCGGGTCCCGCCCGGAGATCCACGTCCAGCACATCCGCTCGGCGCTCGAGCGGGGCCTGACCAACACCGACACTGCCATGCTCGCCGCCGGGACTCGCTCGTGAGCGCCGAGCTCGGGCGTGAGGACCACACTGCCCCGCTGATCTCCTGGCGCACCAAGGCCAACCTGACGCTGGTCGCTCTGGTCGCCGGCGCGGTGCTGCTCTGGCACCTGGCGGTCGTCCTGACCGCGGACGGGGTCGGCGTCGACGACGTCGACGTCACGCTCGGGGCCGTGATCGCCGGGCACCCGCTGTCCGGCCTCGAGGGCGCCCAGGCCGAGAGCCTCACGGCGACTGTCGTGGTGTTCGTCGGCTTGGTGGTGGCCTTGTTCGCGGTGTTCGTCGCGGCGACGTTCGCGTGGAGCAGGTGGCGGCGTGGGCGCCGGGCGCGCAAGGGGTTTGCCGGCGACGCGGCGGTCCGCACCGCCCTCGGGATCGAGGCCGCGCGGGCGAAGGCCGCCCAGACCCGGCCCAGTCTGACCGGGGCCGCCCGGCGGCGAGCCGGAGTGGAGGAGGTCGGGCTGGGGCTGGGGGAGTCGGTCAGCGGGGAACCGGTCGTCCTCCCGCTGGAGGACCATGCCCTGATCGTCGCCCCCACCGGTGCCGGCAAGAGCCGGGACCTGATGATCCCCGCCGCCGCGACCGCCCCCGGGGCGCTGGTCATCACCTGCACCCGCGCCGACATCCTCGACGTCGTCGCTACCCGGCGCGCCCGGCTGGGGCGGGTGTGGGTGTTCGACCCTCTCGAGCGCACCGGATGGCCCGAGCCGATGGTGTGGGACCCGGTCGCCGGGTGCCGGGACGGGGAGAGAGCCACCTCCCGCGGGCTCGCGTTCGCCTCCGGGCTGTCCGCGGACGACAAAGGCTCCACCAACGCCGGGTTCTTCCAACGCTCCGCCAGCTCGGCCCTGACCCGGCTCCTGCACGCCGCCGACCTCGACCACCGGACGATCGCCGACGTCGTCGACTGGGCAATGAACCTGGAGAAGCGCGCCGCAGTCGCCGAGGAGATCATCCGCACCTCCACCGACCCCCTCGCCGAACCGATGTGGGCCGGGCTGCTGCGCTCGGTGGCCACCGGCGCGGACGACACCGTCGCCTCCTCCCGCCAGACTCTCCAGCAAGCCCTCGAACCCCTCGCCATGCGCAAGGTCCTGGCCTGGGTCACCCCCACCCCCGGGGTCCCGGTGTTCGACCCGGCCGCGTTCGTCGGCTCGGCGGACACCCTGGTGCTGGTCGCGGACCAGAACACCTCCACCAACGTCGCGCCGCTGTGCGCGATGCTCCTCCAAGAGGTCGTCGACGCCGCCAAGACCCGCGCCGCCCGCCTGCCCGGGGGGCGCCTGGACCCGCCGCTGCGAATCGTCGGGGACGAGATCGCCAACGTCGCCCCGCTGCCGAACCTGCCGGACCTGGGCACCGACGCCCGCGGGTTCGGCATGCAGCTCATCCTCGCCGTGCAGTCCATCGGCCAGGTCCGCCGCCGGTGGGGCACCAACGGCGCGAACGCCCTGATCGACAACATGGCCGCCGAGCTCGCCCTCGGCGGCCTCACCGACACCGACGCCCTGGGCCGGTACGCCGCACTCGTCGGGGAGGTCGAGCTGACCCGCTCCACCACCAGCTACGACACCGCCACCGGGCGGGCCACCTCGACGAACGAGCAGACCACCTCCCGCAAAGCCCTGCGCCCCGAGGAAGCCCGCCAGATCCCCGACGGGCACGCCCTGCTGATCTACCGCAACCAGCCACCCATCCTGCTGCGCATGACCCCCTGGTACGCCCGCCCCGACGGGGGGCAACTCACCGTCGAACGCGACGCCACCCAGGCCCGCCGCCTCACCCCCGCACCGCCCGAGGTGGTGACCACCAGTGACTGAGGGCGACACCGACGACCTCATGGCCGCCCTGTCCGGGCTCCTCGACCATGTCGGGGAGCTCGAGGCCGTCATGCGCTCCACCGCGCGCGGCGCCACCGCCGAGATCGACGAGCTGCGCACCGTCGTGCTCGAGGTCGCCCGCCGCCTCGACCAGCTCCAACCCGCCCCTGAGCCCACGAGCGACCCGGAACCCGCACCTGTGCCGCACGCGTGGGTCGACGTCGCCGAACCGGACGACTGGGCCGTGCTCGGGGAGTGGGTGGACTGGCTGCACCGCACCTACGACCTCCCGTTGAAGGTCCGGGTGCGCCCGTGCTGGCCCGCGCACCGCGGCGTCGCCGAAGAGCTCGCCGCCCTGCGTACCTCCTGGCAAGCCGCGGCCCTCGCCGCCGGCCAGGCCACGCAACCCGGCGACGACCTCGCGACCTGGCACGAACGCCACCTGCACCCATGCCTGGACCGCATTCGCAGCAGGTACGCGATCGCCGACTGCGAAGACGGGCACACCGCACCGTTGTCGAATCGACCCACCGACACGCACCTGCTCCGGCCGGTGCAGAATGCTGCGGTGCGGACACCGTCCGACCTCATCTACAGGAGTCCTCGTGGCTGACCTCGAGCCCGCCGGGTACGCCGAGTTCCTCGCCACCCTCAAGCAGCGTGTCCGCACCGCACAGGTGCGCGCCGCACGGGCGGCCAACACCGAGGTGCTACGCCCCTACTGGTCGATCGGGCGCGACATCCTCGATCGGCAGCACGCAGCCGAGTGGGGAGCAAGGTGATCGACCGGCTCGCCGCGGACCTGCGCCGAGAGTTCCCCGACCAGCGCGGCTGGTCCCCGTCGAACCTGAAGAACATGCGCCGCATCGCCGAGGCCTGGCCGACCCTCGAGGAGTTCGGCCAACAGGCTGTTGGCCGATTGCCTTAGGGACACGTCGTGGTGCTGCTCGAGCGGCTGAACACGCGCGCGGAACGCGACTGGTACGCCGCCCCGGCCGCAGAGGAGGGCTGGACCCGCGCGGTGCTCGAGCACCACAAAACCAGCGTCTTGACCCAGGTCCTGGCCCAGCGCCGCGAACCGGAAGCCGACCGCGAGAACTGGCGCACCCTGAACAGCGACGACTTCAAGGACGATCTGCTCGAACAGGCCCTCGCCGACGGCAGTTACGAAGCGTTCCTCAAGGCGCCCGCAGTGCGCGAGCTCGAGGCACAGGGCGAGCGGTTCACCCCCGCGAGCTCGCGGCCCTCGTGCACGAGGAGTCCTCGCTGCTCAACCGCGCCGCGGTCGAGCACGCCCTGCGGGACGGGCAGAACATCATCCTCGACGGCACCCTCGCCAAGACCACGCGCGGGCCGACGAGATGCTCCAGACCCTGGCCAAAGCCGGGTACGACGTCACCATCGTCGACGTCGAAGCACCCCGGGAGGTCACCCAGCAGCGCGTCGCCAATCGGTGGCGCGACGGCTACCTCGAGGCCGAGCGCCGGATCGCCGCGGGGGAGGGGCCCGGCCTGGGTGGGCGGTGGGTACCCGCTTCGTTCTCCGGGTCGCTCTACCCCGCGGGTCGCGACGAGCGGTCCGTGTGCGAGGACGTCGCCTGCCAGGTCGCCGAGCGCCACCCCGTCGTCCGCGAACTGCACACTTACCGCGTAACCGCGGTCGAGGGGGCCCCACAGCCGGACACGATGCGCTACCTCGAGGACCAGGCGGCCCACTGCTGGATGCGGAGACCTACACCGCTCGGCGGGTCGCCGCTCGAGCCAACCCCGCGGTGACCCGGCACCGCACGCAAGCGTCCCCGGGACACGAACGCTGAGCGGCGGCACTGAGCACTGGCGTGGGCGTGGTGCGGCACGATGACGAGGTGTCCACCGAGCTGACGCTGCCCTCCGACTACACCGCGGTGCTCGCCGACCTCAAGACTGCGGTGCGCACCACCCGGCACCGCGCGCACCGCCTCGTGAACACCGAGCTCCTCGCCCTTTACTGGCGAATCGGGGAGACGATCCGCGCCCGTCAAGATGCGGGAGAGTGGGGCGCGAAGGTCATCGACCGGCTCGCCTCAGACCTGCGCGCCGAGTTCCCAGACATGACCGGGCTCCGGCGCAGCAGCATGTACTACATGCGCGCCTTCGCGGCCGCCTGGCCAGGGGAGGCAATCGTCCAACAGCCTGTTGGACGACTCCCGTGGGGCCACATCGCCGTCCTACTCGACAAGCTGGACGACGCGGCCACGCGCGACTGGTACGCCGCCGCCGCGGACACCCACGGGTGGTCGCGCAACGTGCTCCTCAACCAGATCATGTCCCGCGCGCACGAGCGCCTCGGAGCCGCGCCGTCGAACTTCCCGGCCCACCTCGACGCGCCGGACTCCGAGCTCGCCCAGCAGCTTGCCAAGGACCCTTACATCTTCGACTTCCTCGGTCTGAGCCACGGCGTCGCCGAGCGCGACTTCGAGCAGGCGCTCATGGACCGCCTCATGGAAACCCTGCGCGAGCTCGGCGCCGGATTCGCGTTCGTCGGGCGACAGGTGCACGTCGACGTCGACGGCGACGACTTCTACGTCGACCTCCTCTTCTTCCACGTCGCCCAGCTCCGCTACGTCGTGGTCGAGCTCAAGATGGGCAAGTTCAAGCCCGACTACGCCGGCCAACTCGGGTTCTACGTCTCCCTCGTCGACGACCGTCTACGCCTACCCGTGCACCAGCCCACCGTGGGCCTGCTGCTCTGCGCAGACAAGAACGAGAGCACCGTGCGCTATGCCCTTAGCTCCACCGCGGCGCCCGTGGCGGTGGCGACATACACCTACGACTCCCTGCCCCCTGCCGAGCGCGAGGCTTTGCCCTCGGAGAGACAGATGATGTCCGCACTCACCGCCTCACTCCAGGTCGACGGCCGCAGCATCGACGTGACGGAGTACCTCACTGGCCCTCCGGCCCCCTCAGCGCCGAGATGATTTGCCAGTTGTGCAGGCAGGAGTGGCTGCGTCGTTTTGCCGCTTTCGCGGTCGTCGGGTTCGCACGTGCACGCGGGCTCGCCCCTACCGCAGGCCGTGCGGTGGACGGCGGGAACGGACTTCGACGTGCCTGAAGTTGCCAGCCAGGCTCACGGCGTAAACCCTTCGCCTTGATCGCCCCACGCTGCCAGGAGGCTAACCCCTGCAGCGCTGGTGAGTTTGACCTTTTCGGCGCGTCTGAATGGCGCGCGCCACACCTCGATCAGGTACTGCTCGACCGGGACGTCTGTAGAAAGGTCGTAACGTTCGTCTCGGCCGCGGGCATGAACGCGAACTCGATGCCAACCCGACGCCGGCGCAAGCGCTGCGAAACTCGCACCATTTTGATCTAAGTCGAACGTCGCGATCTTCTCCCCATCCCTTACGAACAAGGAAACCTCGGCAACGTCTTCCCATTCTGTCAGACCGTGACTGCTCGGGGCTTCCGATCGCAGCTGCAGGTTGACGGCAACCGGCCCTATCGATACGCCTGTGGCTATGTACGCCCACGTGCGATGTGGAGTAATGATGAGCCCAGTAGGGTCGGGGTTCTGCTGGACCTCCTGCTCACCCGTAGCGAACGCTTCAGGGTCGCCAATGACGAACTGATGATAGTCAGCAAATACCAGCGCGTAAGCGTCGCTCATGGCGCTCTTCGCTACGGCTTGAAGCTGATGAAAAATTTGTCGCCGTCGAGCACCCGATCTTGCTTGTAAAGTGAATTAAGCATGGTGCTGCCTGCCTGCATGTTCTGCGAACCATTTATGAGGCAGATGCTGTACCCGTACGGCCCCGTCGAAGGCTGCTGCGGAAGCGTGATGCCGCACCATGATTGGGTACGCGGGCCACCCCCGCTTAGCGCAGCACCTTCGTAAGTAGACCGGAACGGGTACTCGTCACATTGCTTCCCCGTGGGGCGCGGGGATGGAACATAGGAGGGCCCGCATGCGACCGTGTTGTTTCGTTGCATAGCCACGTTATCTGTGAGCCGTCGCAGTGGATCGCTCGCGCTACCACCCGGCAGCCCCGAGTTCTGAGCGCCCTCGACATGCCGCGCGAACTCTGGGAACGCGGCGCGCGAATACGTAAGGCTTGGAATATACTTCGGGTTGATGCACCCGGCGGTAAGACCCCCGACGGAGTTATCACAGCGAACCGCGCCGAACGCGTTTGAAATGCTGCCGCCCGCGAGCCCGGGGGGCGAGAGGCGCACGCTCCAGGTTGTACCCCCGGTGCTCGGTGTACTCGAGCCGGCGTACCGCCACGTCGATTCACCGAGAGCCACGTTCTCGGTTGCGGTGATTGTCTTCGTAGCAAATCCAGCGCTCTCTGCGCCGCAGACCCCGCCGGGCGAACCTGCTACGAGATTGCAGCCAACCTCGCCTGTAACTACTGTCCCCTTCGCCTTTCCGTCTACAAATGTGGGCACGATCTTGACTTGAGAGTTCCAGGACGTCCCGCGGGCGTCACTGTAGTTGTATATCCGCATCCAGAAGTTGAGCTGACCTACCACCGTCGTGACGTTATTGACGGTTTGCCGGACGCGGAGCACATTGAACCATGCGCTACAGGACTCGGTTCTCGAAATGTTGACATTTGTTATCTGATTCTCGACTGGTGCGGCGTCACGGCATTGTGGCGGTGTGGGGAGATTGGCCTCGATATCACTCCCTCCCGATGGTGGTCGCCCCGGCCGCCTCAACTGGGACGGCGAGGCCGGATCACTCGGCTCGATGGTCACACACGTTTCCACGCCATCGGCCGCTAGGACACACGGGGGGGTCGTTATTTGCGGACCAACGCTTGGCTCATCTTGTGCCTTGTGTCCGAATTCGACACCCTGCGGGAGCGGAGGATCGATCGCTGAGCTCGGTGGCGCTGCAGACGATGCACTGGCATACAGAGAAGCGGTCGTGACAGCGATAATCGCGCCTGCGACAAGTCGAAATGCTCGTGCTTTTGCTTCGATGTCCCGCACAGGCCCCCCTGAGTTTGCGCACCGTTGCGTCACGAGCATGTTGCCAGACGTCACTGCAACGCGGAAGAGGCGGCGTAGCACTACAACGCCTTCACCAAGGTCTCGAACGCTCAGGCGTGGGCGCGCACGTAGCGGCTGTGGCAGCGGCCACGAAACCCCGTCGGCCCTACAGCAGGTCGTCACGAGTAGGTCCGACGCGCTGGCGCCAGGAGCTTGGAGTCACCGCTCCGGGCAGCCGCCGGGCTGTTGACCTGGACTGGCACTTTGTGTCATAAGATCAGTTATCGGCGATGCGACGTGCGGCATCGCCGGGCGTCCGGAGCAGCGAACGCGGCCGGTCCACCTGCTCTCGGTCCATGCCCTGCGAGAGGGCCGTGCGGTGAGCGGACAGATTCGTCCGACTTCCGCTGGCCGTTCGCTGGAGGTTTGCTGGGCGCTCACTTCGGCGCGCCTAGGGTCGCGGGCTGCTCAAGCAGGCATCGCCACACGACCCTTCGGGAGCCACCGTGCCGAACGCTCGAACCCGCACCGCCGCCCGCGTCACCGCTGTCATCGCTGCCGCCGCCCTGTCCACCACTGGCCTGGCCTCCACCATGTCGTCCGCCGAGTCTGCGGACGCCCAGCGCGGTGGCCGCGACGCCGGTCGCGCCAAGAACGTGATCCTGTTCATCGGTGATGGCATGGGCGCCTCTCACCGCAACGCCGCTCGCCTGGCCGGTGTCGGCCTCGAGGGGAACCTCGTCATGGACAGCCTCGAGCACGCCGGCCTGGCGCACACCGACTCCGCCGATCCGCGAAGCTTCATCACCGACTCCGCCGCTGCCGCCACGTCCCTTGCCAGCGGGATCAAGACCTACAACGGCGCGATCGGGGTGGACCTGAACAACACCCCGGTCCCCACCCTCGTCGAGGTCGCCGAGCGCGCCGGCAAGGCGACCGGCCTGGTGACGACCGGGCAGGTCACGGACGCCTCGACCGCGGCGTTCGGCGCGCACGTGGCCAACCGCTCGGAACAGACGGAGATCGCCCGCCAGTACATCGAGCAGACCGGCGTGGACGTCCTGCTCGGGGGCGGGGAGGACTTCTGGTACCCGGCCGGTGACCCCGGCGCGTTCCCCGACGCTCCGCCGGAGGACCCGGCCGAGGGCTCGCGCAGCAACGCCGGCAACCTGGTCGAGCGTGCCACCGGCGAGTTCGGCTACGAGTACGTCACCACCGCCGAGGAGCTCGCAGCTGCGGACGCCCCCAAGCTGCTTGGTCTGTTCGCCAACCAGGAGATGTTCCAGCAGCGCCCGGAGGGTCAGGGCGACATCTATGCACCGGTGGTGTCCCTGGAGCAGATGACCCGCGCCGCCCTGGAGACGCTCTCGACGAGCAGGAAGGGGTTCGTCCTGGTCGTCGAGGAGGAGGCCGTCGACGAGATGGCGCACTCCAACAACGCCCAGCGCACCATCGACGCGGTCCTCGAGCTGGACAAGGCCGTCGCGGCCGCGGTGGAGTTCGCCCAGCACCGCAAGGACACCCTCATCGTCACCACCGCCGACCACGAGACCGGGGGCATGGCCGTCGAGGACACCGGCCCCAACGACGAGTCCGGCACCGGTGTCTCCGCCGAGGATGGTCCCTTCGCCGTGCGTGACTCCGGCTTCCAGTTCGTCGTGGACTGGACGACCACCGGCCACACCAACGTCGACGTCCCGGTGACCGCCATGGGTCCCGGCTCCGAGCGCCTGTCCGGGGTCTACGAGAACACCTTCATCCACCAGGTCATGGTCGAGTCCCTCACCTCCGGCCGAGGTGGCGGACGCCACTGACGGCGACCGGCCCGACGCTCACACGCGCCCAGACACGTCGACGGCACCCCAGTCTTGCTGGGGTGCCGTCGACGTGTCGGTGGGCGAGCGCGATATGGGGCCGAGGAGCTACGAACAGCAGCCGTCGGTGCACGAACCAGGCCGCTAGCCCGCGCTCTAACACTTGGATCCAGTCCGTATCGCACACCGGGTACTGCCAGGCCTGAATGTCATAATATCGTTATCGGCCGTTTCCGATGGCGCCAACATGCGCTCGATGCGGCTCCTTTCTGAGCACCACTTGACCCCATGGGTTGGCAGCAGCTGCTGCCAACTGTGCCGAGGCCGCCTCACCCCGCCGGTACTCTCAGTCCCGACCCCAACAACGGAGAAGCGCCCTTGCTCGGTCTCCTCACACTGCCGAAAGCGGGGAGCGTCAATCCGCAAGGCTCTCGGCCGACGCGTGCGCCTGCCACACCGGTCCCGCACCGTACGGCGGTGATCCTGGCGGCCCTTGGCGGCTGGCTGACCAACCTGGCCTTCCCCGACCGGAACTGGTGGCCATTGGCCTTCGCCGGTGTCGCGCTCTTGCTCACCGCGCTGCGCAAGACCAGCCCTGGCCGAGCAGCAGGAACCGGGCTGGCCTGGGGACTGTGCTTCTTCCTCCCCCATGTCGAGTGGGCGGTCGACGCCACCGGCTCGGCCTTGCCCTGGATCGCACTGAGCATGTTCCAGGCCTCCTACATCGCCGGCTTCGCTGTGCTGTGGGCCTATGCGCAGCGGGCCGCGTGGATTTGCGACCAGGCCCTGGTGCGGGCGGCGACCGCAGCAGTGCTCTGGGTGGCCGTCGAACAGCTCCGCGGGTCATGGCCATTTGGCGGCTTCCCTTGGGGATACCTGGCGTTCTCCCAAACCGACGCCCCGGGGCTGCGACTGGCGCCCTACGGTGGCGAAATCCTGGTCTCTGCCGTCGTGGTCCTGGTCGCCGCCGCGCTGGCTGCGTCCTGGCAGCTGGCGCTCACCAGGAGCACAGGGCCTGGCGCCTTGGCAGCCGCCGGAGCCCTCGCTCTGACCATCGGTCCGGGACTTCTTCCGGTCCAGGCGGAGCAGGAGACCGGGCGCCTCCGGATCGGGGCGGTCCAGGGTGACGTGCCGACCGTAGGGGCACCCTGGGTCAAGCAGGCCAGGCAGGTCACTGCCAACCACGCACGCGGCACCGAACGGGTCCTGGCATCGGCGGGAGCGGAAAAGCTTGACGTGATCCTGTGGCCGGAGAGCGCTGCTGACATCGACCCGCGCATCGACGCGGCCCAGGCGAGCCTTGTGGACGCCGCAGCTGCAGCCGCCGGCGCACCAGTGCTGCTGGGAACCCAGCGGTTCCCTGACGGCGAGGACGTCCGCTTCAACGAGATGATCGTGTGGCAAGCCGGAGAAGGCGCCGGTCCCGCCTACGCGAAGCAGCACCCGGTGCCCTTCGGGGAGTTCGTGCCCTACCGCAACTTTTTCCGCCAGCTCACCCCCCTGGTGGACCGGATCGCCACCGACATGGTGGCCGGGGCTGCACCTGCGGTCGCCACCATCCCCATCGAACGCCTGGCTCGGTCGGTCCCCGTCGTGACGGGGATCTGCTTCGAGGTGGCCTACGCCGACATCATCCGCGAGGGCGTCCGCGAGGGTGGGGAACTAATCGTGATCCCCACCAACAACGCCTCCTTCGGCCGATCGCAGGAGTCGACGCAGCAACTGGCGATGTCACGCTTTCGCGCAGCCGAGCACGCCCGGGCCACCATCCAGATCTCTACGGTCGGCGTCAGTGCGGTGATCACTCCCGACGGTGAAGTGGTGGAGCGCACTGAGCTCTTCACCGCCGACGAGCTCGTCGCCACGCTCCCGCTGCGCACCACGCTCACGCCTGCAACTCGTCTGGGAGCGATCCCCGAGTTGGGCGTCTACGTGCTGGCGGCAGCCGCCGTAGTCGCTGGCGTCCTCAGGGGTGCCCGCCACCCTGACGTCTAACAGGTTCTCCTAGGCAGAGGGCGACCGCGCTGATGCACATACCTCTGCCTGCAGAGTCTTGCTAGTCGCGTCCTTGTGGCGCCGGGACGGCCGCTCAATCCGGCGATGATCGAAGAATCGCATCGGGGCCCGATCACCGCGTTCGTCCAGTGTGAAGCCGAGCAGACTGCGGCTAGTGCGGGTATGGGACGCGGAGGTTCGCGCCTCGCGCGTTTCGTCCGCGGGCCGCTCAGCGCCCGCGGGAGTCCTGGTCGGCGAGGCGCGTGAGCATCGCGTTGTACTCGTCCATCTCGCTGTCGCCGTCCCGGTCGACCGCGCGGTCGCGGCGCTTCGCGACCCGCTCCTCCGAGCGCGACCACGCGACGATGACCGCGATCGCCAGCACCAGGGTCGGCAGCTCCCCGATGCCCCACGCGACGCCCCCGCCGCGCTGCTGGTCGGCCAGCGCGGGCGGCCCCCAGTCGCGGCCGAGCAGCCCGAACCAGTCGGCCACGAGCAGCGCCTCGCCGCTCATGAGCGCGACGCCGAAGAACGCGTGGAACGC
>NZ_JBFTER010000089.1:0-21459 GCF_047229345.1 Cellulomonas jepli
TTGTGTATAAGTGACCGGCGTCGGCGGTCCCGGCGGCGTCCGACGCCCGGGCGAGGCCCGCCGGGTAGGCGCCGAACAGCTCCGCGAGCCCGGGAGCGGGGACGAGGGGTGCGTCGTCGGCGACCGGGCCCCCCGGAGCGGCCCCGACCTCGTCCTCACCCGCGGGCACCCGCGAGCCCGGGGCGCGCTCGTCCGCCGCGTCCGGCACGTCGGGACGCACGAGCAGCAGCTCGCGTGACCGGTCGAGGGCGTCGCGCACGAGCGCCTCGTCCCCGGGGTCGGTCGCGCCGAGCGCGCGCAGCACGTCCTGCGTCGTCACCGGGTCCGCCAAGCCGTGCAGCGCCGCGACGGCCTCGACGACCTGCAGTACCGCGGCGTCGACCCCGGCCAGCGCCCGTTCCAGGCTGCTGCGGCTCGTGGCGCGCGCGGCCAGCGAGGACAGCGTCGAGGGTGACGGGGTGGCCAGGTCGGGGCGGCGCAGCAGCAGCGCGACGAGCTCCTCGTCGCTCCGCGAGCGCAGGTACGCACTGAACGTGGCCATCCGCTCCACGATACGTGCGCGCCACATCCGGCCGCGCCACGTCCTCAAGCCGCCCGCGCACGCGCCGATGGACAGGGGGACCGGCCGACGTCGCCGGACGCGCCGGCCGTCGGCGCGCAGTCCACGTGCAGGAGTCCAGGGATGACGCAGGCGCCGGTCCGGGTCGACCCGCGCCGCACGCACGAGGTCTGCATCGCTCGGCAGGGCATCCACGACCTCGTCGGGCGGCCGGTGGGCCACGAGCTCCTGTTCCGGCCGACCGCGAGCAGCACCGTCTCGGGCGTGCGCCCCGGCATCGACGACGACGAGGCGACCGCGACCGTCATCTCGGCGACCCTCGGCGAGTTCGGCGTGAGCGACGTCGCCGGCGACGGCCTCCTCTTCGTCAACGTCCCGCGCGCGTTCGTCGTCGGCTCGCTGCCCGTCGCGCTCGACCCGGACCGCGTGGTGCTCGAGGTGCTCGAGCGCGTCCCGGCCGACGAGGAGGTCCTCGCGGGCGTCCGGTCGCTGCGCGAGCAGGGCTTCGCGATCGCGCTCGACGACTACGTCCCCGGCGACCACCGCGCGCCGCTGCTCGAGCTGAGCGACTACGTCAAGGTCGACATCGAGGACCTCGGCGACGGGCTCGCCGAGTTCGCGGCCGAGCTCCGCGAGCAGTGGCCCGACGTGACGCTCATCGCCGAGCGCGTCGAGACCGAGGCGGACCTCGAGGCCGCGCACGCCGCGGGCTTCGACCTGTTCCAGGGCTACTTCTTCCGCCGTCCCGTCGTCCTGACACGGCCGGCGCTCGCGCACCACGCGCTCGTCGCGGGCCGCCTGCTCATCCGCCTCGGGGACCCGCAGGTCTCGTTCCGCGTCGTCGCGCGGCTCACCGCGGCGGACCCGTCGATCGCGCTCAAGGTCCTGCGCGTCGTGAACTCCGCGGCGGGCGCGGGCCGCCCGGTCCGCAACCTGCACCAGGCGCTCGTGCTGCTCGGGCGCGAGCGGTTCCGCGCCCTGCTGATCCTCGAGATCCTCGTGACCGCCGGGCACCACGACGACGAGCTGCCGCTGCGCTCGCTGGCCCGCACGCGCGCCGCCGAGCTCCTCGCGCCCGGCGCGCCGCTCGAGGCGTCCACCGAGGAGCTCGTGCGCATCGTCTCCGAGCTGCTCCGGGTGCCCGTGAGCGAGCTCGACCCGGCGCTGCACCGGGCCCGCCCGAGCGCCGAGGCCCTCGGGGCGTGCGACGTGCTCGACGCGTACCTCAAGGCGGTCGACGTCGACGCGACGCCCGCGATCGGGGCGCCCTTCACGGCGCTCGACGTCTCGCACGCCTACCTCACGGCGGTGAAGGAGGCCCGGGCGCTGCTCTCGACGGTGTTCTCCCCGGTCGAGCGCCCGGAGGGCTGGGACGCCTGAGCCCCTCCCGTGCGCGGCGCGGGCTCGGGTCGCCGGTGCCGCGCGCACATCACGGGCAGGTAACCTTGAGCGTTACGACATCCATCGACACCTCAGGGGTTGCAGTGCCCACCGGCAAGGTCAAGTGGTTCGACACCGAGCGCGGGTTCGGCTTCATCGCCAGCGACGCGGGCGACGAGGTGTTCCTGCACGCCTCCGCGCTGCCCGCAGGGGTCACGGCGCCCAAGCCCGGCACCAAGGTCGACTTCGGCGTGGCCGACGGGCGACGCGGCCCGCAGGCGCTGTCCGTCAAGTTCCTCGACCCGGTGCCGTCGGTCGTCAAGGCCACGCGCAAGCCCGCCGACGACATGGCCGTCATCGTCGAGGACCTCATCAAGGTGCTCGACAAGGTCGGCAACGACCTGCGCCGCGGCCGTTACCCCGACAAGGCCGCCGGCGAGAAGTACGCGTCGCTGCTGCGTGCCGTCGCCGACAACCTCGAGGGCTGACATGGCCGCCGCCACGAAGGACGCCGTGCTCGGCTCGGCCGTCGAGCTCGCGCGCCAGGCCGCCGTCGAGCTCGCCGAGCAGCCGGGCGACGTCGGCGAGCACCTCGGCCACGTCGTCGACGGCGAGCGGCTCGTCTCGCACCGCTTCGCGTGCACCGCGCGCGGCTACCGCGGCTGGGTCTGGACCGTGACGCTCGCCCGGGTGGCCCGCTCGCGCACCGCGACGGTGTGCGAGGCCGTGCTGCTGCCCGGCGACGACGCGATCCTCGCGCCCGAGTGGCTGCCGTGGTCCGACCGGCTGCGCCCGGGGGACATCGGCCCCGGCGACGTCCTGCCGTTCCGCGCCGACGACCCGCGCCTCGAGCCCGGCTGGACGCCCACCGGTGACGAGGAGCTCGACTCCGTCGCGATCGAGGAGCTCGCGCTCGCGCGGGCCCGCGTCCTGTCGGCCGACGGTCGCGACGAGGCCGCGAACCGCTGGTACGCCGGGCCGCACGGCCCCACGTCGCCCGGGTCCCTCGCGTCCGCCGCCGCGTGCGGCAGCTGCGGCTTCCTCGTGCCGCTCCAGGGCTCCCTCGGCACCGTCTTCGGTGTGTGCACCAACGCGTGGTCGCCCGACGACGGCACCGTCGTGAGCCTCGACCACGGCTGCGGCGCGCACTCCGAGACCGACGTCGAGCCGCAGCCGAGCGAGTGGCCCGCACCCGACCACCACCTCGACGAGCACGACGTCGAGGTCGTGCAGCTCGCCCCTGCCGCCACCGCCGAGACGGACGCGGCCGACGCGGAGGCGGCGACTGCGACGGCCGGCGAGGCCGTCGACGCCGCTGCTGCGGGCGCCGCTGCTGCGGACGACGTGCCGGAGGTCGTCCCGGTCGAGGCGGGGGACGCGGTGCTCGACGCGGGACCCGACGCCGCAGCCGACCGGGTGGACGACGTGAATCCCGCCGGCGTCGAGCCGGCCGGGGCGGCGCAGGCGGGCGTCGAGCCGGAGGCCGACCCGCTCGCGGGCGAGGAGCTCGCGGAGCTCGGCTCGGAGGCGGACCCGGAGCCGGGCGACCCGGCGGACGAGACGGCCACGCCCGCGGACGAGACGACCGCACCCGCGGTCGAGACGGCCACGCCCGCGGACGAGCCGGCCACGCCCGCGGACGAGACGGCCACGCCCGCGGACGAGACGACCGCACCCGCGGACGAGACGGCCACGCCCGCGGACGTGCCCGCCGAGCCCGCCACCGAGACGGTCGAGCCGAGCCCCGAACCGTGAGCCCGGACGCCTTCGGCACCGCTGCGCTGCGCGCGGCCGTGCTGGAGGCGTGGCGTGCGTCGCCCGCGCGGCTGCGCGAGGACGCGAACACCGAGGAGGACCACGCCCGCGGGTACTACCGCGACCGCGTGCTCGTCGAGCTGGCCCAGAACGCGGCCGACGCGGCGACGCGCGCGGGGGTGCCCGGGCGGCTCCTGCTGCGCCTCGCGTCGACCCCCGAGGGTTCGGTGCTCATCGCCGCCAACACGGGCACACCCCTCGACGAGGCCGGCGTCGCGTCGCTCGCGTCGATGCGTGCGTCGGCGAAGCGTGAGGGCTACGTCGCGCCGGCGCAGCCGTTCGGGCGGGGACCGGCGGTCGTCGGGCGGTTCGGGGTGGGGTTCGCCGCGGTGCGGGCGGTCGCCGACGAGGTCTCGGTGCTCTCGACCACCGGGGGTGTGCGGTTCTCGCTCGCGGACACCGTGAGCTTGCTCGCGGAGGCCTCGGCGGACGTGCCCGCGCTCGCCGACGAGGTCCGGCGCCGCGACGGCTCGCTGCCCGCGCTGCGGCTCCCGCTCCCCGCCGAGGGGTCCCCGCCGACGGGCTACGACACCGCCGTCGTGCTCGAGCTGCGGGACGAGGTCGCAGCCGACGAGGTGCGCGCGCTGCTCGCCGCCGTGGGAGACCCGCTCCTGCTGGCGCTGCCCGGGCTGGTCGAGGTCCTCGTCGAGGACGACGCGGCCCCGCGTCCCGTGCGCCGGGTCGCCGACCTGCACGAGCGCTGGCACGTCGCGTCGGCGCACGGGGAGCTCGACCTCGCGCTGCTAGTGGACCGCCCGGTCGAGGAGCGCACCGCGCGAGGGTGGCGCGTGACGTGGGCGGTCCCGCGCGCCACGGCACGTCCGGACGCGGCACGGCCGCTCGGCCCGCTCGGCGAGGTCGGCCCGCTCGGCCCGCTCGGCGAGGTCGGCACGGTCGGGCAGGCGTCCGGCTCGGTGACCTGGACGCCGGTCGTGCACGCCCCGACGCCGACCGACGAGCCGTGCACGCTGCCCGCGCTGCTGGTCGCGACGCTCCCGCTCGACCCGTCGCGCCGCCACGTCGCACCCGGCCCGCTCACGGACGCCGTGCTCGCGCACGCGGCCCACGTCTACGCGGTGCTCGCGTCCGGCGCGGCGGAGCGCGGCGACGACCCGCTCGTGCTCGTCCCGACCGGGCTGCCGGGCGGGGCGCTCGACGGCACGCTCCGCCGGCTCGTCGTCGAGCGGCTCACGCGCACGCCGCTGCTGGCCTCGGGCGCCACGGGCGCCGCGGTCCCCGAGGGTGGGGACGCGGGCGTCGACCGGGGGCGCGACGAGGCCGACGGCGACGGGCTCGACGGGGCCCGTGCCCAGCTCGTCGAGCCCGGGCGTGCCGTCGCGGTCGAGGGCGAGGTCGGCCGGGACCCCACGGCGGTGCACGCGCTCGCCGCGCACGCCCGCGGCCTCGTGCTGCTGCGCCCGGGCGGCGAGGCGGCGGCGCGCACGCTCGGTGTCGAGCTCCGCCCGCTCGCGGACGTCGTCGAGGAGCTGCCCGCCGTCCGCGGCGCGGAGCCGGGGGAGTGGCGCGCCCTGTACGCGGCGCTCGACGGGGCGGCGCAGGACCCGGCGACGCGCGAGGCGCTCGGGGCGCTGCCCGTGCCGCTCGCCGACGGACGGGTCGTCCGCGGTGCGCGCGGCCTCGTGCTGCTCGACGACGCCGGGCGCAGCACCGACGTCGTCGACGCGCTCGGGGTGCTGGGCCGGTGGGGGCTGCGCGTGGTGCACCCGGACGCCGAGCACCCGCTGCTCGCCCGGCTCGGCGCGACGACCCCCGACGCCGCGGGCCTCCTCGCGCACCCGGCCGTGCGGCAGGCGGTCCTCGACCAGGCCGACGACGACGACCTCGCGCTCGCGAGCGACGTCACCGACGCGGTCCTCGCGCTCGTCTCCGCCGCCGTCGCCGGGCGCAGCGGGGCGTCGGCGGAGCCCGGGCCGCTCGCCGCCGTGGCCCCCTGGCTCGGGCTCCTCACGCTCCCCGCGGCGGACGGCGAGCCGACCCCGGCGCACGGGCTCGTCGTCCCCGGCTCGACGGCCGCCGCGCTGCTCGACGACCGCGTGCTCGCACCCGTGCAGGCGGAGCTCGTCGAGCGCTGGGGCACGGGCGTGCTCGTCGCCGCCGGGGTGCGCGAGGACCTCGTCGTCGTGCACGTCGGAGACGTCGTCGCCGGGGCGGTCGACCTCGGGTCGTCGGACGCCGACGCGCTGGCCACCGGGTCGCTCGACGCCTGGGAGGACTACGCCGAGGAGCTCGCGGAGATGTTCGGCGCGGGGGCGTACGTGCCGGACGTCCGCGCCGTGGCGGACCTCGACGCCGTCGGGCCCGGGCAGTGGCCCGCGGTGCTGGCGCGGCTCGCGGAGCGCCCGGACCTGCGCGGCGCGCTGCTCGACCCGGTGCGGGCCGAGGGCGCCACGGCCGGCAGCGCCCCCTCGTACACCGCGTGGTGGCTGCGCGAGCGCGCGGACCTCGGGCTCGGCCGCCCGTTCGCGGTCGGCGGCGCGCGCGACGACGCCCTGACCCGGCTGCTGCCCGACGCGCCGGACGTGCTCGCCGGCGTCGACCCCGAGTTCCAGCGCGCGCTCGGCGGTGTCGGGTCGCTCGACGGCCTCGACCCCGGTGCGTGGCGGCACGTGCTCGACGGGCTCGGGGCCGCGGGATCTCCGGTCGACCTCCCGGTCGCGGCGGGGCTCTGGCGCACGTGGGCGGCGCTCGCCGGTGGGCCGTCGGGTGCCGGCACCGGTGCAGGGCCGGGGGACGAGGTCGAGCTCGTCCCGGCGCTCGTCGGGCCGACGCGCGTCGCGGTCGTCCACGCCGACGACGCCGCCGTGGCCGACTCCCCGATGTGGTGGCAGCGCACCGACCTGGCGGCGCTCGTCCCGGCCCCGGCCCCGGTCCCGGCCCCGGCCCCGACCTCCCCGGTTCCGGCCTCCGGCGCCGAGGCCGGCGACGTCACCGACGGGCGGTCACCCGCCGCGGCCCTCGCGGCGCTGCTCGGGCTGCCGCTCGCGTCGGACCTCGCGGACGGCGTGGTGGACGACGGTCCGGACGGTGCGCGCGCGGCCGGCGCCGGCGACGAGGCCGGCGCCGGCGGTGAGGTCGTCCCGACCCCCGCGGCGGTGCTGCGCCTGCTCCGGGATGCGCCGGCGACGTGGGTCGAGCACGACGAGCTGCGCGTCGACGGGGTGCCCGTGGACTGGTGGGTCGAGGGCTCCGGCCCGGACGCGGTCGTGCACGCGACGCAGCTCGCGGCGCTGGCGCGCGGGCTGGCGCAGGCGGCCGGGCGGTGGACGGACCGGCACGCGGTCGAGATCGTGCTGACCGAGCCGCGTCGCGCGGAGGAGATCGCGGTCGAGCAGGCGGCGGACCCCGCGCCCTGAGGGGCGAGCAAGGCCGCACGCTCCGGCGTGCGAAGCGCTCGTGGGACCCCGGCCGGTCGGATGTGCCCGCCGGCCCGGAGGGGCGCCGCTAGTGCTGGCGCCGGGCCCAGAGCAGCCCGAGGCCGCCGAGCACGACCCCCACGCAGCACGTCGCGATGACCGTGGACGTCACCTCGACGCCCGGCCACAGCACCATGACCGTGAGCGCGACGAGCCACGTCGCGCTGCCGACGACGAACGCCGGCGCGAGGCTCACCGGGACGGGCTCGGGCGCGGGCTTGCGACGGTCGGGGTGGAGCACGAGCTCGAGCAGCGAGGGCACGGGCCCCAGGTTACGGGGTCGAGCGCGGGCGTCGTCCCTGCTCTGCGGCACGACGGTCGCCGCCCTGCGGTGCGACGGTCCCGGCCTGCGCCAGCACGGTGCGGCCGTCGCAGGCGGAGCCGGGGCAGGCCGGTCGGCTGGATCAGGCCGGTGCGGCGACCGCGAGCGCCGTGGCGGTCGCGAGCGCCTCGGGGACGACCGCGAGGCACGCCTGCGCGACGTCGTACGGCTCGAGGCCGGTGGCCCGGACACCCTCGATGTCGTTCTCCTCCAGAGCGAGCACCGCGGCGAGCGCGGGACCGTACGGGCCGGAGAAGCTGCGCAGCGCGTCGGCCACGTCGGCGGAGACGCCGGTGCGCTCGACGAGGTCGTCGACCGCGATGCGCTGGTGCGCGGCGACGGCCGACAGGAGCCCGACGGTGTACGCGGCGTCGGCCCCCGTCACGGCCCGGCACGAGAGCGCCCGGGTGAGGATGGACCAGAGCGGGCCGATGGTGGTCGGCTGCGCGTCGATCAGCGACGCCATCGCGACCGCGGAGAGCTGGTGCGGCCCGACGAGCACGACGGCCTGGTGCACCGAGTCGACCTTGCGGCGCAGCGCGAACGTGCTCGCGTTGACCAGGTGCAGGACGCGCATGACGAGCTCGGGGTCGGACCCGACGGTGCGGACGACCGCAGCCTGGTCGATGTGGTTCTGCGTGAGGAGCTGGAGCAGCTCGAGGCACTGGAGCTCGCCCGCGGTGAAGCTGCGGCCGACGGTCTCGGGGTCGCGCTGGAACATCGGGCCCTGGAGCATCTCGACGCCGAGGTCGAGCCCGGCCTTGATGCGCTCGCGCGTGTCGGCGCGCTCGGCGATGACGAGGACCCCGGCGGCCTGCGCCCGGGCGACGAGCATGGCGAGCCGGTCGTAGCCGCGCCCGACGTCGATCTTCACGAAGTCGGCCTGCGCGAGGAGGGCGTCCTGCGGCACCGTGCCGGTGTAGTCGGCCAGCGCGATGCCGAGGCCACGCTCGCGCGCTGCGGCGACGAGCCCCGTGATGTCGGCGAGGTGCGTCAGCTCGGGCGTGACCTCGAGCACGACGCCCGACGGCGGCGGGGTGAGCCGGACCTCGCCGGCCAGCAGCCGGGGTGTCGCGCGCAGGAAGACGACCCGGTCGCCGGCGAGGCGCGGCAGGTCGAGGCGGGCGTACTCGGCGTCGGCGAAGCCGGCGATCTCGTGCTCCGGGACCGCCTCGCCCGCGGGGTCGAGCGCGGCGACGCGCACCGCGTAGCCGTACACGGACCGGTCCACGTAGACCACGGGCTGCCGCAGCACGCTGATCTCGCTCACGCGCGTGGGTGTGCCCGGGTCGTCGATCACGCTCATGGACGGGTCTCCTGGATCGAGAGAGGTGTGTCGCCCCGCCTATCGGCAGGCGACCGGACCCGGTGAGGGGCCGATCGGGCGACTCAGGCGAGCGGGGCGCGCAGGGGCCAGTCCTCGTCGACGACGCTCTGGACGGCGGCGCCCGTGACGGGGTCGACGACGAGCGGGGCCAGCAGGTTGGCGGTGGCCGGGTGGGGGCCGTCCGCGGGGTGCACGACGACGAGCAGCACGAGGCGCTCCGCCGGGGCACCGACCGCGGCGACCGCCTCGGCGGACACCGCGGGGGCGTAGTCGGGGAAGAACGGCTGCGGCACGACGACGAACAGGCGCACGGGCTGCACGCCGGGCGCGGGGACCGAGCGGATCGCGTGCAGGACGCCGATGTCGTCGAGCGACGTGACCTCGAACCGGGTGTGCCCCGGCAGGCCCGGCAGGGGCTCGCGCAGGTGCAGCGTGGTGGGCACGCGCACGCCGGTGAACGGGTGCGTCTCGTGGTCGGTCACGACGGTGGTCTGGCTCATCGCAGGAACTCCATCAGGGTCGGCTGCAGGACCTTGCCGGCCGCTCCGAGGGCGCCCTGGTAGGCGACCTCCTGCATCTGGAGCTCGAGGATGATGCCCGCGAGGTCGACGTCCTCGATCGCGGACAGCTGGGCCTTCGTGGACTGCTGGGTCTCCAGCAGCGTGCTCTGCGCGTCCTGCACCCGGTTCTGGCGGGCGCCGACGCCGGAGACCTGGGTCAGCATCGACTCGAACCGCGAGTCCATCGCGGTCAGGTGCGTCGTGACGTCGCCGCCCGAGCGCAGGGTCGCGGACACCGTCTCGAGGAGCGCGAACACCGAGTCGGCACCCTCGCCGTAGACGGCGGCCCCGTCGGCGTCGACGCGGACCGTGGTGTTCTCCGCGACGCGCCGCTCGACGCTCGACCCGGGGGTGCCGGTGAACGCGTAGTCGTCCGTGAACGCGACGCCGGCGCCGGACGTGCCGGCGAAGACGCTGCGGCCGAGGTAGCTCGTGTTGGCCTGCTCGAGCAGCGCCGCGCGCAGCCCGTCGACCTCCGCGGCGAGGGCCTCGCGCGACGTGGCGCCGAGCCCGCCGTTGCCGCCCTGGACCACGAGGTCGCGGGCCCGACGCATCGTCGCCAGCGACGACGTGAGCGCCGAGTCGACCGTGGTGAGCCAGCCGTTGCCGTCGTCCGCGTTGCGCGCGAACTGGGTCTGGGCGCGCTGCTCGCCCCGCAGCCGGAGCATGTCGGACGCCCCGGCCGGGTCGTCCGAGGGCAGGTTGATGTTCTTGCCGCTCGACATCTTGGCCTGCAGGTCTGCCATCTTCGACAGGTTCTGCTGCAGGTTCCCGAGCGTCGAGCGCTGGACCGTCTGGTGCGTCACGCGGTTGATCACGTGCTACCTCCCGACCACGCCGGTGCGGTTGATGAGTGTGTCGAGCATCTCGTCGATGGCGGTGAGGACCCGGGCGGCCCCCTCGTACGCGCGCTGGTAGGCGAGCATGTTCACGGCTTCCTCGTCGGTGTCGACGCTCGCCTGGGCGAGCTGCTGCGACGCCGCGGCGGCCCGGGAGGCCTCGGCGACGTTCGCGCGGGACGCGGCGCTGGCGGTCTTGACCCCGAGGCTCACGACCGTCGAGCTCCAGGCGGCGTCGGGGCCGTCCTTCGCGGTGCCGAGCTTGGCGAGCGCGTCGCCGACGGAGCCGTCGAGCGGGCCCTTCGCGGGGTTGCCCACCGCGACGTGGCTCGGGTCGGTGATCGCGACGCGCAGGCCGAGGGCCGCCGGCTTCCCGGCGTCGAACGCGAAGAACGCGCCGCCGGCGGTCGTGCCGTCGGCCCGGGTCGCCGTCGCGTGCAGGGCGTTGACCTGGGTCGCGAGCTGGGTCGCGAGCGCGTCGTACGACGCCGCGGCCTCGGTGAGCATGCCGCCCGAGCCGGCCGGGGTCCCCGGGGGAGCGGTGACGGACAGCAGGCCCGCGACGCGTCCGCCGTCGAGCCCGACGGACAGGCCGGGCTTGCCGGCCCAGCCGACCGTGACCGCGGCACCGCCGGTGGCCTGCGCGAACGTCGTCGCGCCCGTGACCTCGAGCGCCTTGGCCTTCGCGCCGTCGACGAGCGTGTTGCCGGCGACGTAGACGTCGAGCTGGCCGTCGGGGCGCGTGCGGGTCGTCGCGCCGACGAGCCCGGACAGCTGGACGACGAGCTGGTCGCGCTGGTCGAGCAGCTCGTTCGCGGCCGCGCCGGAGTTGGTGATCGCGAGGATGCGCGAGTTCAGGTCGGCGACGTTCGCGGCGGTCGTGTTGACCTGGTCGACGAGCCCGACGGTCGTGGTCCGCGCGTGGGACCACTGCGACTCGGCGGAGTCGTACAGCGACGCGACGCGGTCGACGACGGCCTGCGCGGTCTCGAGCAGCACGGCGCGGGCGGAGTCCTTGTCGGGGGTGTTCGAGACGTCGCCGAACGCGCCCCAGAGGTTCGTCAGCTGCTTGGCCAGCCCGGTCGTCGCGGGCTCGCCGACGCTCTTCTCGAGCTGGGAGTACGCGGCCGACTGCGCGGCGAGGTAGGAGGCGCCGGCGGTCTCGGTGCGCACGCGGGCGTCGAGGAACGCGTCACCGAGGCGCGTGACGCCCGTGACGTTGACGCCGAGCCCGACGCCGTCGGAGGTCGAGAACATCGAGGCGACGTTGGCCGCGGGCAGCGCCGACATCGCGGCGCGCTGACGCGTGTAGCCGACGGTGTTGGCGTTCGCCACGTTCTGGCCCGAGACGTCGAGGGCCTGACGCTGGGCGATGAGCGAGCTCAGCGCGGTGCCGAGTCCGGAGAAGGTGCTCACGGGATCCCTTTCAGAACGACCGGTCGAGCAGCTGGGCGCTGCGGTCGTGAGGAGTGCTGGCCATGCCCTGCACGTCGTAGGTCTGGACGGTGTCCTGCATCGTCATGAGGGTCTCCTGGGTCGCGCGGTGCGACATCGCGAGGAGCTCGCGGTTGCCGTCGGCGAGCTGGCCGATCTCGGCGGTCAGGGTGACGAACGCGTCGCGGTGCGCGCGCAGCAGCTCGTCCCACGGCGGGGGTGCGTGCTGGGAGATCTCGAGGAGGCTCGCGCCGGGTTCCATGCCGAGCAGGGCGGCGACCTCGTCGGCCTCGACCGAGCGGCCGAGCTCCGCGTCGCGGATCTGCTCGAGCACGGTCTCGACCTCGCGGGTCGCGTGACCGAGCCACCGGGTGCGTCCGCTCGTGAGGACGAGCTGCTCCTCCTCGAGCTTGAAGAGCAGGAGCTCCAGGAGGTGCCGTTCCTTCCACAGGACGTCGGACAGTCGTGCAAGGGCCACGGGGGCGGGCCTCCTCTCTCGTCTCTCGGGCGCTCGTGGCGCAGGGGTTCGGGTGGTTCTGGCCCCTCTATCGGCCGCCCCGCGCGGATGCTGACGATTCCGGCGCGATCTCTCGTGGACCGCGTCGGACGCGGCGGTCCGGTTCCGGGTGAACCGCGCGCGGGCGCCCGTCCTTGCTTCTCGCGGGCGCGCGCGAGGCCGGCCGGCTCCGCCGAACCGGACGTTCACGGGCATGTCGTACGGGGCGGTGCTGGACGTCCGTCCAGGTCAGAAGCCTCACCCGGGTCCTTGAGGGTTGCTGCGCTGTGATCTGCGTCACACCCGGATGGCGCAGCCGGAAACCTATGGGTGGGGATGGGCGATTCGCTCACCCACATCGTCCGATTCGTTCTCGACGGTTGCCTCAGAGCCTCGATATGAGCGCTCACACGGGCTCAAGCCCGGGCCCCAGGACCCCGAAATACGTGAGGTGACAACCACTGGACACCCCACGGACGAGCTCGTCGTCGCGAACCTGGCCCTCGTCGGCTACCAGGTCTCCGAGGTCCTCATGCGCGTCCCCCCGACCGTCAGCCGCGACGACCTGGCCTCCGCCGGGCACCTCGCGCTCGTCCTCGCCGCCCGGGCCTACGACCCGACCACCGGCGTTCCCTTCGCCCGCTACGCCGCCCTGCGGATCCGCGGCGCGCTGCTCGACGAGCTGCGCTCCATGGACTGGGCGACGCGCGGCGCACGCCACCGTGCCCGTGAGCTCGCCAGCACGAGCGAGCGCCTCACCGCGACGCTCGGGCGCACCCCGAACCGCGAGGAGCTCGCCTCCGCGCTCGGCACCGACGTCGCGAGCGTCGACCAGGCCCGCCAGGACGCCGAGCGCCGCGTGCTCAGCATCGACTCCACGGTCAACCCGATCGCGGAGCTCGTGAGCGACAAGTCGCCCGGCCCCGAGGAGGCGCTCCTCGCCGACGAGCGCCTGCGCTACCTCAAGGCCGGCGTCGCGACGCTCCCCGAGCGCCTGCGCATCGTGGTCGAGCAGCTCTTCTTCCACGACCGCCCCGTCTCCGAGCTCGCCGAGGAGCTGGGCGTCACCCAGTCCCGCATCAGCCAGCTGCGCACCGAGGCCCTCGGCCTGCTGCGCGACGGGCTCAACGCGAGCCTCGACCCCGACCTGGTGCCGGCCGCCGAGCGTCCGGACGGCGTCGCCGAGCGTCGCCGCCAGGGCTACTTCGCCGCGGTCGCCGCGCGTGCCGCCATGGGGGCCTCGGCCGCCGGCGTCGCGCTCAGCCCGTCCGTCCCGACGCAGCGCCCCAGCGTCGTCGCCGAGCAGCGCTCGCTCAGCACGGCTTCCTGACCCGCCCGTACGACCCGCAGGTCTGCGGTTGTCACGGCTCTGACCTGCACGACGAGATCCCCCGTTCACCCGGCCGGTAGGCCGAGAGGGTGAACGGGGGATCTTTCTTTCCGAAGTCCTCATCACCCGGGGGTCCCCCCCGATGAGCACGGTGTGGCCATGGACGGCCAGCATCTCGACCCGAATCAAGGAGGAGTTCCATCATGGGTCTCTCGATCAACCAGAACATCGCGGCCGTTAACTCGTACCGCAACCTCAGCAACACCCAGAACGACCTCTCCAAGTCGCTCGAGAAGCTCTCGTCGGGCTTCCGCATCAACCGTGCGGCGGACGACGCGGCCGGTCTCGCGATCTCCGAGGGCCTGCGCTCGCAGGTCGGCGGCCTGAAGGTTGCTGCTCGCAACGCGCAGGACGGCATCTCGGTCGTGCAGACGGCTGAGGGCGCCCTGACCGAGACGCACGCGATCCTGCAGCGTGTGCGTGACCTGGCCGTCCAGGCCGGTAACGACTCGAACAACACCAAGGCGCGCGAGAACATCGACGCCGAGGCCACGCAGCTCGTGTCGGAGCTCGACCGCATCGCCAAGTCCACGAACTTCAACGGCACGAAGCTTCTCGACGGCACCGCCGGCGGCGGCTCGGGCAAGCTGCAGTTCCAGGTCGGCGCGGACGGCGACGCCAACAGCCAGATCACGGTCGACCTGTCGGGCGCCAACATCAAGGCGATCGCGGAGGACCTCACCACCGGTGCGCTCGCGACCGGCGGCACCACGTTCGACGTCGACTCGGCCACGCTCGCGGCCGGCGACTACACCTTCTCGGTCGACAACGGCTCGGGCGTCACGTCCGACGTCGTCGTCTCGCTCGCCACGGCGCCGACCACGGTCCAGGGCTTCGCCGACGCGCTCGCCGGTGACACGAACTTCGCCGCGAACTTCAGCGTCGACGTCATCAAGGACGCGAACGGTGCCGCGACGGGCGTCTCGATCAAGGCGCTCAACGGTGGTTCCGTCGGTGCCGCGACCGACCCGGGCGCCGGTGTCGACAACGGCACGGTCGTCGCCAACACGACGGCTGGTCTGGACTTCTCGTCCGCCACCGCCGCGCAGGCGTCGATCACCAAGATCGACGAGAAGATCGAGTCGGTCTCCACGGCTCGCGCCAACCTCGGTGCGCTCCAGAACCGCTTCGAGCACACGGTCAAGAACATCAACGTCTCGGTCGAGAACCTGTCCGCGTCGGAGAGCCGCATCCGCGACACCGACATGGCGTCGGAGATGGTCTCGTTCACGCGGGCCCAGATCCTCTCGCAGGCCGGCACGTCGATGCTCGCGCAGGCCAACCAGATCCCCCAGGGCGTGCTCTCGCTCCTGCGGTGACCTGAGGGCTGATCCCGCGGGGTGATCCTCCGCGCAGCCCGCACCAGCACCACACGACCGGCGGTGGGTGGACGAACCGTCCGCCCGCCGCCGGTCGCGCATCCAGCACCAGCCGGCGCGCGCAGCCGCCACAGAACAGCAGCAAGGGACGGGGACCTCATGGTGTCGATGGGCATCGACGGGATGATCAGCGGTCTGAACACGACCGACCTGATCAACCAGCTCATGCAGGCCGAGGCGATCCCGCAGTCGCTCCTCAAGACCAAGCAGACGAGCACGACGACGTTCGTGACCGCCCTGCAGACCCTCAACACCAAGGTCGCCTCGCTCGCGGAGGCCGCGACGACGGCGACAAAGCCCGCGTCGTGGCAGGCGTACAAGGCCACGTCGTCCGCGACGAGCGTGACCGCGACGACCACGTCGGCCGCGCTCCCGTCCGAGATCAGCTTCCGCGTCGACGCGCTCGCGAGCAACCAGGTGTCGCTGCTCGACGTCGCGAACCCGGCGGCCGTGTTCCCGGGGACGCCGCCGACGTTCACGATCAAGCAGAAGGACGGCACCGCGACCACGATCACGCCGGTCAGCGGGAAGCTCGAGGACGTCGTCACGGCGATCAACGGCTCGTCCGCCGCCGGGGTCAAGGCTGTCGCGGTCAAGGTCGGCGCGGACTACCGCCTGCAGCTCTCGGGGACCGGCACCGGCGCGAACGAGGCGTTCGACGTGTACGCCGGCGCGGCCGCCGACATCACGGACACCACCCCCAAGGTCGCGCTCGGCAACCTCAAGACGGCGAGCGACGCCCAGGTCACGCTCTGGCCGCAGAACGACAGCCTGAAGAAGACGGTCACCTCGACGTCCAACACGTTCTCCGACGTGCTCGACGGCGTGAGCTTCACGGTGTCGGCGCTGCCCAAGGCCGACGACGCCCCGGTCACGCTGACCGTCGCGCGCGACGACGCCGCGATCAAGAAGCTCGCCTCGGGCCTGGTGGGCGCGCTCGGCGTCGTCCTGTCCGAGGTCACGTCCCGCAGCGCGACGACCACGAAGACCGGCGACGACGGCCGCACGGTCGTGACCGGCGGCCTGTTCAGCGGCGACTCCGCGGTCCGCGGACTCAACCAGCAGCTCCAGACCGCCGCGTCCTACCCGGTCGACGGCACGTCACCCGCCGAGGTCGGCATCGTGGTCGGCCGGGACGGCACGTTCACGTTCGACGAGGCCAAGTTCACCGCCGCGATGGCGGCCGACCCGGCGAAGGTCCAGAAGGTCGTCGCGGGCATCGCCCAGCGCGTCGCCGACGTCGCCACCCGGGCCTCGGACAAGGTCGACGGCAGCCTCACGCTCAAGATCACGAGCCAGCAGGGCATGGTCAAGGACCTCGGCGACCAGATCGCCAACTGGGACATCCGCCTCGCCTCGCGCCGGGCCGGCCTGCAGACCACGTACTCCGCCCTCGAGGTCAGCCTCTCGGGCCTGAAGTCGCAGTCGTCGTGGCTCGCGGGCCAGCTCGCGTCGCTCCCGACCTACGGCTGACCCGCCCGGCCCCCGACCGCGTCCCGCCTCCGACCCACCGAAGGACCCCGCCATGTACGACGTCCGCTCCCGGTACCTCGCCGACACCGTCGCGACGGTCGGGCCCTCGCGCCTGCTCACGATGCTGTACGACCGCATGGTGCTCGACGTCGAGCGCGCCGAGAAGGCGCTGCAGGCGGGGGACAGGGTCGAGGCGACCCAGCAGCTCACGCACGCGCAGGACATCCTCGCCGAGCTGATGTCGAGCCTCGACGTGGACGCGTGGGACGGCGGCCCCGGCCTCATGTCGCTCTACACGTTCCTGCTCTCCGAGCTGATTGAGGCGTCGATGACGGGCAGCGCCGAGAAGGCTGCCGCGTGCCGCGAGATCATCGCCCCGCTGCGCGACGCGTGGCACGAGGCCGCGGCGTCGCTCGCGACCGCACCGGCGTCCCCCGTCGTGCCGACCCAGCGCTTCGGCGCCGAGACGGGCGCCAGCACCGGGCTCGGTGTCCTCGGTGTCGGCTGACCGGGGGATCGCCGGCCCCTCGGGGCTGCACCCGGGCCTGCACGCCGTGACGGCTCCCGCCTGGGAGGCGGCCTGGTCGCACGCGCTGACCGAGCTCGAGCTCGACGTCGAGCAGGCCGAGGCGCTGCTGCGCGCCGACCACGCCGGCCCCGTCGAGCTGCGCACGCAGCCGTGGGTCCCGCCCACCGGGCTCGGGCCGCTGCCCGCGCCCCTCGTCGAGCGCGCGCAGGCGCTGCTCGACCGCCAGCTCGACGTCGCCCGGCGCACCGCCGAGGCCGCCCTGCTGAGCCGCCGCCACCTCGTCGCCGTCGACGCGATGCGGGAACGCCCGCCGGCCGTGCCGGTGTACCTCGACACCCAGGGCTGAGCGCCCCGCACCCCGCCCGCGCACCGGAGCACCGAGCTCCGGCGCGCGTCGTCGTCCCCGGCCCCGCTCGACGCGAGCACCGGACACCTCCGGACATGTGCGATCGAAGCGGTTCGACCGTCCGGGTGAGCAGGGGGTGAAGCCCGGCCCGCCCGGGGAAAAGGTCTCAGGTCACCCGGGTGGAACCCGATGGGAGGCGTGAGCACGGATCGCTCACCCAGCAGGCCACGGATCGGCCGACCTCAGCACCATCGTCGGTGAGGTGTACCTCGCATGGGCATGTTCGACTCCGTCGGCTACGTCGCGCTCAACAGCGCGCTCGACGGCCTCGCGCTGCGGCAGCGCACCATCGCGGAGAACGTCGCGAACATCCAGACCCCCGGCTACCAGGCCAAGCGCGTGCAGTTCGAGGCCGAGCTGAGCCGCGCCGTCGGGACCGGGTCGAAGGACGCCACGGCCGCGAACGTCGCCCGGTCGCTCGAGCCGACCCGCGAGGACGGCAACAACGTCAACCTCGACGCCGAGACGCTGCTGAACGTCGACACCAACCTGCGCTACCAGCTCGCGACCCAGGCGGTCGACGGCACCTTCTCGAGCGTGCGCGTCGCGATGAGGACGAGCTGATGACGATCTTCGGGGCGATCGGCGTGGCCGGCAGCGGCCTGACCGTGTACCGCAAGTGGCTCGACGCGGTCAGCGACAACCTCGCGAACGTGTCCACCGTCCGCTCGTCGAACGAGGCGGCCTACCAGGCCAAGTACGTCGTCGCGAGCGAGATCCCCACCGCGAACGGCGGCGGCGTGCAGGTCGCGGGCATCGAGCTCGGCGACGCCGAGGGCCGCATGGTCTACGAGCCGGACCACCCGCTCGCCGACGAGGGCGGCTACGTGCGCTACCCCGACATCGACATGTCGTCCCAGATGTCCCAGCTGATCATGGCGCAGCGCGGCTACCAGGCCAACGCCGCCGTGGTCGACCGTGCCAAGGCCACCTACGAGGCCGCTCTCCAGATCGGACGTTCCTGATGAGCATCCCCGCGATCTCCGGCATCTCCGCCGGCGTCTCGCCCGTCGCCGCGACCGGCTACCTCTCCGGCCCCACGGGCGCCACGGGTGTCGACGCCTCCGCCTCGACCGACGGGGGAGCGGGCTTCGCCGCCGCGCTCGGGTCGATCGAGAACCTCCAGCAGCTGCAGTCGACGAGCAACGAGCTCTCGGTCAAGGCCGTCACCGGTGACCTCGACGACGTGCACGACTACACGATCGCCGCCGCCGAGTCGAAGCTCGCGCTCGAGCTGACCGCCGCGGTGCGCAACAAGGCCGTCGAGGCGTTCACCGAGATCATGCGGATGCAGGCCTGATGCCCGCGCAGCTCACCGGCGCGCTGGGCAAGCTCACCGCGGCCGTCAAGCAGTTCTCGCTCGCGCAGCGCACGCTCGCGCTCATCGGCCTCGCGGTCCTCGTGCTCGGGGCCGTCGCGCTCAGCAGCTGGGCCGCCAAGCCGAGCCTCAGCCCCCTGTTCACGGGCCTGTCGTCGACCGACGCCTCGGCCGTGGTCGATCAGCTCGACGCCGAGGGCGTCGCCTACGAGCTCACCGACGGCGGCGGCACCGTCCTCGTGCCGGCCGACTCGCTCTACAACATGCGCCTCAAGCTCGCCGCGGCGGGCCTGCCCGCGAACGCGGACGGCGGCGGCTATTCGCTGCTCGACGACATGGGCATGACGTCCTCGGAGTTCCAGCAGGAGGTCACCTACCAGCGGGCGCTCGAGGGCGAGCTCGCCAAGACGATCGGTGCGATGCAGGGCGTCGAGGCCGCGACCGTCAAGCTCGCGCTGCCGCAGGACAGCGTCTTCGTCTCCGAGAAGGCCGACCCGACCGCGTCGGTGTTCATCCGCACGAAGACGGGGGTCGACCTCTCGGGCGACCAGGTGCAGGCGATCGTCCACCTCGTGTCCGCGGGCATCGAGGGCATGAAGACGACCGACGTCGCCGTGATCGACGCGGCCGGCAAGGTCCTCTCGACGGTCGGCGCGAACCCGACGGGCGGCATGTCCGGTCAGCAGACCGGCGAGTACGAGGCCCGCGTCAAGGGTGCCGTGCAGGCGCTGCTCGACCAGGTCGTCGGTGCGGGCAAGTCGGCCGTGACGATGACCGCCGAGCTCGACTACGACCAGACGCAGCGCACGAGCGAGTCGTTCACCGCCCAGCCCGACACCCCGCCCCTCGCGTCGTCGACGACGACCGAGGAGTACACGGGCACCGGCGGCGGCAACGCGACCGGCGTGCTCGGTCCGGACAACATCGCCGTCCCGAACGGGGACGCCGCCGGCAACGGCACCTACTCCTCGACCAGCGAGGACGTCACCAACGCGATCGACAAGGTCACCGAGCAGACGACGACCGCGCCGGGCAGCGTCAAGCGCCAGTCGCTCGCCGTCGTGGTCGACGCCGAGGCGACCGCCGCGATGGACATCGCCGCGCTCACCGCGACGCTGAGCGCCGCCGCGGGCATCGACACCGTGCGGGGCGACACCATCGCCGTGCAGCAGATGCTCTTCGACACGAGCGCCGCCGAGACCGCGCAGGAGGCGCTCGCCGCCGCCGACCGGCTCGCCGAGAAGGAGCAGCAGGAGTCGCTGATCCGCCAGGCCGTCATCGCCGGGGTCGTGCTGCTCGTCGTCCTCGCGCTCGTCGTCGCCGCGGCCCGCCGGTCGCGCCGCAGCCGCCGCGAGTCGCTCGACATCGGCGAGCTCCTGCCGATCCGCGAGGTCGACCCGCTCGGCATCGAGGGCGCCGGCGACGGCGTCCCGGCGCTGCCCGCCGCGGACACGGTGCCCGAGCTGCCCGACGCGCTCGCCGTCAAGCGCGCCGAGATCTCCGCGCTCGCCGACGAGCAGCCGGCCGAGGTGGCCGACCTGCTGCGCGGCTGGCTCTCCACGTCCGGAAGCGGTCGCCGCTGATGGCCGCGACCCTCACGGGCACGCAGAAGGCCGCGATGCTGCTCCTGCAGCTCGGCCGGGACCGTGCCGCCCGCGTCATGGCGGAGCTCGACACCCCGGAGATCGAGGCCCTCACGGCCGAGATCATGCGGCTCGAGCGCGTCGAGCAGGGCCAGGCCGACGAGGTCCTCGAGGAGTTCTACGACGTGTCGGTCGTGGGCCCCGGGGTCGGCGGCGGCATGGCGTACGCGCAGGCGCTGCTCGAGTCCTCGCTCGGCACGGAGCTCGCCGCGGGCATGCTCGCGCGGCTCCAGACGACGATGGCCGGCCAGCCGTTCGAGTTCCTGCAGAACGCGGACGCGCGCCAGGTCCTCTCGCTGATCAGCAACGAGCACCCGCAGGCCGTCGCGCTCGTGCTCGCGCACCTGCGCCCCGAGCACGCCTCGGCGATCCTCGCGGGCCTGCCGGGCGAGCTCCAGGGCGACGTCGCGCACCGCATCGCGCTCATGGAGCGCGCCTCGCCGGACGTCGTCAAGGTCATCGCCGAGAACCTGCAGCGCAAGGCCTCGACGGTCCTCACGCCCACGGAGATGTCCGCGATCGGCGGCGTCCAGCCGCTCGTCGAGATCATCAACCGCGCCGACCCGACGACCGAGAAGCTCATCCTCGAGGGCCTGATGTCCCGCGACGAGGCGCTCGCCGACGAGGTGCGCAGCCGGATGTTCGTCTTCGGCGACATCGTGCTGCTCGAGGACCGCGCGATGCAGCTCGTGCTGCGCTCGGTCGAGACCTCGGAGCTGTCGATCGCACTCAAGGGCGTCTCGACCGAGGTCCGCGACAAGATCCTGCGCAACCTCTCGGAACGGGCGCGCGAGAACCTCGTGGAGGAGATCGAGCTGCTCGGCCCGGTGCGCCTGTCGCAGGTCGAGGACGCGCGCGCGCAGATCGTGCAGTCGATCCGCCGGCTCGAGGAGAGCGGCCAGATCGTGATCCGGCGCGACGGCGAGGACGAGTACGTTGCCTGACGTCTTCAGCGCCGTGCTGCGCCCGGCCGCCGCCGCAGCCACCGCCGCGCCCACCGCCACCTCCGCGTTCACCGCGCAGACCGGCGCGCCCACCGCGACCCCGGCCCCGGCGCCCTCCGCGCCCGTGCCGGCGGTCTTCGAGCGCGTCGCGTCGGCCACCTCGGCCCGCGCCGTCGAGGCCGAGCGCGAGCGGGCCCGGTCCGCCGGGTCC
>NZ_JBFTER010000090.1:0-21014 GCF_047229345.1 Cellulomonas jepli
GCGTTCTGGCGGGCCCGGCGGCCGCGGCCGCGGCGAGAGCCCGTTCGGCACCCACCCGGGCGGCCCCTTCGCCGGGCCCGGTGGCCCGTTCAGCGGGTCGTTCGGCGGGCACGCCGGCGGTCCCGGCGGACCGTTCGGTCACGGCCACCCCGGCGGCGGACCGTTCGGGCCCGAGCACGGCTTCGGCCCCCACTCGCGCGGCCGCGGACCGGGCCGCGGCCCCGGCCGGCGCGCCGGACGCGGCGACATCCGTGCCGCTGTGCTGCTGCTCCTCGCCGAGCAGCCGATGCACGGCTACCAGCTCATCCAGGAGATCGGCGAGCGCACCGGCGGTCGGTGGCGCCCCAGCCCGGGCGCGATCTACCCGGCGCTCGCGATGCTCGAGGACGAGGGCGTCGTCACCATCACCGCCGAGCAGGGGCGCAAGCTGGCCCGGCTCACCGAGGCGGGCAAGACGTACGTCGCGGAGCACGCCGACGAGCTCGGCAGCCCCTGGCAGGACGCCCAGGACCGCCCGGTGCACCCCGGCCGCGCGCTCCGCGAGGCCATGGAGGCGCTCGGCGCCGCCGCTGGGCAGGTCGCCCGCACCGGCGACGAGGCGCAGACCGCGCAGGCGCTCGCGGTGATCGACCGCGCCCGCCGCGAGCTCTACCTCGTGCTCGCGGGCGAGCCCGGCGCCGGGACGGGCGGCACGACGACGCCCACCCCGGCCCCCGAGGCCTGACACCTGACGCCTGACAACAGCGGCCGTCGCCCCTCAGCGGGCGGCGGCCGCTGTCGTCCCGCGCGCGCCCGGCGCCGTCACCCCGACCGGCCCACGTCCCCCCGCCACGGTCACCCCGCCACGGTCCCCCCGCGGGGCGCACGCCGTCACACCGAGCGGTGCGCCCCGACGAGCGCGGCGCCGTCGCCCACCGGCGTGGCCGCGAGGAGCTCGCGCGCCGCGACGCCGATCACCGCGCTGTACGTCGGGTAGGCGAACTCGACGCGCGCGAGCGTCGCGAGGTCGACGCCCGCCGCCATCGCGGTCGTGACGGCCTGGATGACCTCGACCGCGTTCTCGCCGACCGCGTGCGCGCCGAGCAGCAGCTCCCGCCGCCGGTCGGCGACGAGCTTGAGGAAGCCGCGTGGGCGGTCGTCGATGATCGGGCGCTCCATCGTGGCGTAGGGCACGTGCGCGACCAGGCACCCGGCGTCACGGGCGCGCGCCTGCTCCTCGGTCAGCCCGACGCCGGCGTAGTCCGGGTCCGTGAACCCGCCCGCGGGCAGCAGGTGGTGCGGCGTGCGCAGGGTCGCGCCGAGGACCGCGTTGCGGGCCGCCGCCTCGGCCTCGACGTGCGCGGCCTGCACGAGCATCGCCTGACCGTTCGCGTCGCCGGCCGCGAAGACGTGCGCCGCGCTGGTGCGCAGGTACTCGTCGACCACGATCCGCCCGCGCTCGACCCGGACGCCGGCCGCGTCCAGCCCGAGGCCCTCGACGGACGCCGGCCAGCCCGTCGCCATGAGGACGTCGTCGAAGGTGGCGTGGTGCTCCGCGCCGCCGACCTGCCAGGTGAGCACGATCCCCGCGCTGTCGTCCGCCTGCCGCAACGAGACGACCTGCTCGACCGAGGTGACGACCCGCACCCCCTGCTCGGTGAACGCCTGCGCGACGGCCGCCGACACCGCGTCGTCGGTCTGCGCGAGGATCCGCGGCGCGACCTCGAGGAGCGTGACGTCGCTGCCGAACGCGTTGAAGATGGTCACGAGCTGCGCGCCGGTGTTGCCCGCACCGACGACGGCGACGCGCCCGGGCAGCCGCGGCAGGTCGAGCACCTGCTCGGGGAGCGTCGCGAGCTCGGCGCCGGGCACGGGCAGCCGGCGCGAGTGCCCGCCGACGCAGAGGATCACCTGGTCGGCGTGCAGCGTGCGCCCGGAGGCCTCGAGCACGACCTCGTGCGGCGAGACGAACCGTGCCCGGCCCTCGAGCACGAGGTCGACGCCGGCGGCGCGCAGCCGGTCGGGCTCGTCCTTGGCGGCGAGCACCCGCTCGACGGTCGCGCGCACGCGGGCGACCGTGGTGGGCCAGTCGATCGTCTGCTCGGTGACCGTGATGCCGTACGCGTCGGCGGTGCGGACCTCCCGCATGAGCCGGGCCGTCTTCGCGAGCACGCGGGTCGGCACGCAGCCGGTGTTGACGCACGTGCCGCCCGTCCGCCGCGCCTCGACGACGGCGACGCGTGCGCCGAGCTCCGCGGCGCGAAGGGCGGCCGCCGTCCCCGCCGGACCGGCGCCGATGACCAGGACGTCGTACGAGTCGCTCATGCCCTCACTGTCCGCGGCGACGCCCGGTGCCGCGACCCCTCGGGAGGCGGTTCACAGGAAGCCCGTGCGGTGGTTCTCAGGAACGAGACGCACCTCACACGAGCACGTCAGGCGGGCGGCGCCGCCGTGCTGCGGCGCACGACGAGCTCGGTCGGCAGCACGACCCGCTCGGGCTCTGCGGCCTCCCCCGTGCGAGAGCGCTCGATCGCGCGGGTCAGCGCCCCCGCGGCGGCGCGGCCCTTCGCCGTGAGGTCCTGCCGGATCGTCGTGAGCGCGGGGCGCATGCGGCTCGCGAGCGCGCTGTCGTCGAACCCGACCACGGAGACGTCGTCGGGCACGCGCAGCCCGAGGTCCTGCGCGGCGTGCACGACGCCGAGCGCCATGAGGTCGGAGAAGCACAGCACCGCGGTGGGCCGGTCGGGGGTGTCGAGCAGCAGGCGGGCGCCCTCGTAGCCGTCGGGCTCGGTGTTGCCGGGCACCTGCGCGGCGCTGACCTGGGCACCCGCCGGCCGCAGCACCGAGAGCCAGCCCTCGACGCGCGCGGTGTCCACGTAGGTGGTGCCCGCGGTCTCGGGCTCGACGAGCCCGTGCGTGCCGCCGTACCCCTGCGTGAGCAGACCGATCGAGCGGTGGCCGAGCGTGAGCAGGTGCTGCGCGCCGAGCCGGGCACCGCCGACGTCGTCGAGCAGCACGCTGCCGGCCCCGGGGAGCGGCTGCTGGTCGACGAAGACGAGCGGGAGCCGGCGCTTGACGAGCCAGTCGAGCGCCTGGGTGTCGCCCGCGCACGAGTAGACGAGCGCGCCGTCCATCGGGATGTCGCGTGCGGGGATCATCGCCGCGGAGCCCGTCGAGGGCAGCAGCGCGAGGGCGAGCCCGGTCGGCGCGAGCTCCTCGGCGAGGGCACCGAAGAAGCCGGTCGCGATCTCGTCCTGGAACGCGGTTCCGATCGACTCGGTGAGGAGGACGCCGACGGCGCCCGTGGTGCCGCGGGCGAGGGCACGCGCCGCCGGGTCGGGGCCGACGTAGCCCAGCTCGTCGGCAGCGGCCAGGATCGTGCGGCGCAGCTCGGCGGAGAGCTGGTCGGGCCGCGAGAAGGCGTTGGAGACGGTCATCCGGCTCACGCCGACCTTCTCGGCGACCGTCTGGAGCGTCACGCGCCCCACGGCGCCACCCGGTTCCCCGTCATGGGGTCCAGGGTAGGTGGCCACCGGGACGCCCGACGGGCCCGGGGCGTGCGCGGCCGTGGCGGTCGCGGACGCGCCCGGGCCCGACGGGTCAGTGCGCGGGATGTGCACCGGACGGGGTGCAGCGCGGGGCGACGGCGTCCCCCAGGTGGTGCAGCGCGGTGGCGAGCGCACCGCGGGTCCGGCGCGCGACCGGCGGCCGCTCCCGCGTCGGTCGGGGTTCGACGACGGGGGCGTCGGGCCGCGCACTGTGGGACTCGTGCAGGGTGGCCCTGCGGGACAGGAGCAGGGCGAGCTGCGGGCTCTCCATCATGGCGATCTCCTCGGAACGATTCTGTACCGCTAAAGTAGCGGCGTCGTCTGTACCGGTCAAGTAGTCCGGACGAGATCTCTGCCCGGACCGGCCGCCGACGTCCCGGGTGGGACGCCTCGCGCCTCGCGGTGCGGATCGGCCGACACCTGGTCGACGAACGGGGAGGCCCGGGATGGACAGGTCGAGGCCGGCGGGATTCTTCGGAGAGCCCAGGCCGGCTCGGGCGCGGGAGGCCCAAGGCGGTTCAGGCACGCGGCGGTTCAGGCCCGAGGCGGTTCACGCCACGGACGACGTCGATCGCGCAGCGGCGCACGCCCCGGGCGCCATCGCTCGCGGAGGGCGCGGCGCAGGTCCTCCGGGCGTCGCCGCACGCAGGGGGTCGCCAGCCAGACGAAGGAGCCAGGCGCCCGGTGCTGCCCGAGGGGCACCCGGCGTCACGCGAGGGACTGCTCAGCGCAGTCCGGAGGCCTCGACCCAGGCGACGGCCTCGGCGCGCGTGGAGACGCCGATCTTGCGGTAGGCGGTCCGGAGCTGGGACTTGACGGTGTTCCGGCTGACCCACAGCCGCGACGCGATCTCCTCGAGGGTCACGTCCTCGGCGAGCTCGGCGAGGACGACCCGCTCGCGCGGCGTCAGCATCTGCACGCCGGTTGCGGCCCGGCCCGGCTCGACCATCGTTCCGTTCGTCATCTCTGCCCCCACTGCGTCCGAGGCGCTGAGGCCCCGGAAGAGCCGCGCCGCACTGTCTGCTTGATGCTTCAATTCATCGGCGCAGCGCTCGGGAAGTTGAAGGATGCCGACGCACCGGCCGCGCGACACGCCGTCCGACCGCCGTCGACCCCGGGTGAATCGCCCGCGCGGCACAGAGGCTCCGCGGCGCACGGGCTCCGCGCCGCACGGGCTCCGGCGCACGGGCTCCGCGGCGGACGACGACGTCCCGCACCGCGACCCCGGCGATCTGCACCGCGGCGAGAGCAGCGGCACCGCGAGCACGAGCGTCGCCCAGCGCGCGGGCGCCCTCGCGGTATCTCGACCGTGGCCCCGCCGCTCCTCCGGGAGTAGGTTCGACGGACGCGGCGCGAGGGGGCGACGGCGATGGGCCGGTTCAGCGCCGCCCGCGAGAGCTCGCCGGTCGAGCTGCGGAGCCCCCCGGTGGCGCCCGCACGACAGCTCCGGCCCTCCGGGGCACCCGCCTCGAGCACGCGGACCGCCGGGGTCCTGGCGCTGCAACGCACCGCCGGCAACGCCGCGACGTCGGCGCTGCTGCACGGGGACGCGAGCCGCGGCGGACCGCAGACCGCCCAGGTCCAGCGGGCCGCCGTCGCCGACTTCATGGCGACGGACCCGTCGCGGGTGACCGATGCGCAGCTGGACGGGACCGACGAGTTCAAGGCCTACCTCGCGTCGAGCACGCCCGCCAAGAAGGTCAGTCCCGACGACGCGCGCTTGGCGCTGCGGCTGCTGCTGCGCTACCTGAACCAGCTGCCCCCGGGAACGATGTTCGGCCCGCACGACCTCGACGGCTGGCTGCGTACGGCACAGGCCCGGTCGAAGGTGGCCGGCACGGCCGAGGGCGCGGTCGGCTCCGGGGAGTGGGTCGCCCTGAGCCCGGCCGACGTGCGGGGGCCGACGACCTCGGGCAGCGACTTCATGCAGTGGATGCTGGGCGGTGGCTCGGTGCCCGCCGTGAAGACGGCCAAGGGGAACTGCTGGGAGATGGTCATGTTCTCGGCGTACCGGGCCGGACAGCTCACCGAGGCGCGGATGCGCGAGATCTACACCAAGGGTCAGGCGGCGGACAAGGCACGCGGCGGGCTCGCCTTCCCGGAGACCGTCGAGGCCGAGCTCCGCGCGGGCACCGAGTACGTCTACGATCCGGCGAAGGCCGGCTCGCCACGACCCTTGCGGGGAGACGTCGTCATCTTCCAGAGCGCAGCGGGACACGTGTCCTTGGCCACGGGACGTCTGGTCGGAGGTCAGGTCGAGATCGTCAGCCACTGGGGTCCGCCGCACAACAACCCCAAGATCGAGACCACCACGATCGAGGACCTGCTGAAGAGCGGCGCAGGCAAGCCCGTCAAGTTCTGGAGCCCACGGTGGTAGCAGCCACGACTCTCGCGACCGTGCCCTGGTCGACCGGGCCGACCGGCCTCCCGGAGCGGCTCGAGGAGACTCCCCGGTCGGGCTGGGTCCTGCCCGAGGACGTCCGCCTGGTGCCCGCCCCGGTCCACGTCCGACGGGACGACGCCGGCGGGCTGTGGGTCACCAACGGGGCCGAACGGGTCGTGCGCTGCGCACCACCCGGCGTCATCGAGCTGCCCGGCGACTGCGGTCCGCTGCTCGACCACGTCGTCGTGGACGCCGGGAGGTACGGCCTCCTCGACCGGGTCGAGCACGGGGCCCGGCTGCGCTGGTACGACGGTGCGGCGCTGGTGTGGGAGCGCGAGGGCGACTTCGGGAAGCTCCTGACGGACGGGCGGCGGGTCCTCACCTCCGAACGGCACGGCCCGGCGGTGCACGAGTGGGAGGTCTCCACCGGGGACCTGACCCGGACCGTGCTCCGCAGCCCCGACGCCGGGGAGCCGTTCCTCGTCGACGGCGTCCTGTGCGCCGTCTTCACCGACCTCGACGGCGGGCACCGCGGTGTCGAGCAGCTCGACCTCGACGGGACGGTCCACCGGACCGTCCTGACCGGCGCCGAGCACTACGCCTGGCTGGTCCACCCGATCGGGTTCGACAGCGCCCGTCGGCCCTACGCCGTGCGCGACGGCGAGGTCGCGCGCATCGCGCACGACGGAGAGATCGAGCAGATCGGGTCGGTGGGCGACCTCTCCCCACGGCTCCTCCAGGTCGACCCGGACGGGCGGGTCCTGTTCGCCGTCAGCACCGTCGACGGAGCTGCCGTGCAGTGCCTGAGCACCGGCCACGGAGGGGGCGACCCCGCGGCACGCTGACCGCCGCGCGTCGCGCTCAGGGCCGCGGCGGCCCCTGCCGGACCCGGTCGAGCAGCGACTCCGGGGTGTCGCGCGCACCGTCCCAGCGCGACTCGACCCACCACGTCGCGCCGGCGTCCGCGTAGGCACGTGCGTGCGCCGCGGCTGCGTCGGGCCCGTCCGGCAGCACGCCCTCGACGACCACGTCGAAGTCCCCGAGGAACCGCTCGGGCTCGGCCGCCGCGAGCGCAGCCCGCCGCTCGCCCACCCACGCGACGAGCGCGCGCACGTCCTCCGGGGTCATCGAACCGGACCGGCCCTGCGGGATCACGCCGTCCCACCGCACCGCTCGGCCCATCGACCGTTCGCTCGGCCACACGCCGACCGCCCACACGGGGATGCGCGGGAGCTGCACGGGCCGCGGGCGGAACACCAGGTCGGTCACGGTGTGGTGGGTGCCGGCGTAGGAGAACCGCTCGCCGCTCCACGCCCGTTCGAGGATCGCGAGCGCGTCGTCGAGCCGCTCGGCGCGTCCCCGTGCGGTCGTCGCCTCACCACTCACGCGTGCGAAGCCGCCGTCGTCGACCGCCCCCAGCCCGACCGGCAGCACGAGGCGCCCGCCCGAGAGATGGTCGACCGTGACCGACTCGCGCGCGACCTTCCAGGGCCGGCGCCGGGCGAGCGGGAAGATCATCGCCCCGAGCCGGATCCGCTCGGTGCTCACGGCGAGCGCACCGAGCAGCGCCCACGGGTCCCAGGTGTCGAGCTCGCCCACGCTGATGCCGTCCCAGGTGAAGAACCCGTCCCAGCCGTGCGCCTCGGCCTCCTGCGCGAGCGTGATCGTCTGCGCCACGGAGCCGAAGCTCCCCACGAACCCGAACCGCATGCCGCACGCTCCCCTGCGTCGCCGTCCGCGCCACCGAGGCGCCGCCCCGGGCGAGCCGAGCACCGGCCGCACCGTGGGGCGCTCACGACGCTAGCGGCGGGCACCCACACGCCCGCCGCCGCAGACCTGCGCCCGACGACGCCGCCGCCTCGTCGCACGACCTCCTCGTCGTGCGGGCAAAGGCGCGATCTCCGCGGGGCATCTCAGGACAGCCCCCCACGAACCGGGCGCGGCCGACGTGCCCGGCGGCGTTTCCGCCGTCGTGACACGGATGGCCTAGGGTCGTCGCGCCGGGCGCCGCGAGGGGAGCGCTGCGCCGGGCGGCACGACCGATCCGCACGACCGACCTGACCGACAGGGAGCCCGTGAGCGCGTCGAAGACCCTGACCCCCCAACCCCGTCCGACGCCGCGCGGCGCCGGCCCCGACCGCGCCGCCACCGGCTCGGGCACGTCGCGGGCCCGCACGGCCCCGGGTGGCGGTGCCGAGCCGGCCACGGACGGCGACGCCGCGTCGGCCTCCCGCCCGCCGGGCACGTCCTTCCTGCGCGAGCGGCCCGCGCTGCACGCCGAGGTGTGGGTGTACGACCGGACGCTCACGCACGTCGTGCTCGTCGAGCACCCGTGGCGCGGGCTCGTCCCCCCGGGCGGTGCGGTGGAACCGGGCGAGACCCCGCGCGAGGCGGCGCTGCGCGCGGTCGCCGAGCTCACCGACCTCGAGCCGACGCTCCTCGATACCCCCGCCGCGGCGACGACCCGGGCGTACCGGTCGGGGTGGGCACCGACGCTGTGCCTCGCCTTCGCTGCCGTGCTGGGCGGCCGGCCCGAGCTCACGAGCACCGCCGGCCACGCCGCGGTGTGGCACCCGCTCACGCCGCTGTGGTCCTCGTGGTTCCCGGGCGACGCGCAGCGCATCCGCACGTTCGCCCGCTCGCTGCGCGGCTGACCCCGGGGCGGCGCCCCCGAGGGCACGGGCACGAGTCCTCGGAGATCCGCGCCGCCCGGCTGTCGATCCGGCGGGTGCTCGCGCGTCATGCTGGTGACGGGTGCCCACCGAGCACCCGCGGACGCGAGGGAGGCCGATCATGGCTCAGGAGTACGTGGTGCTGCTGCACGGCGACGAGCGGGTGTGGGCGGACGCCGACGAGGCCGCGCGCGCGGAGGCGTACGCGGCGCACGGCCGGTTCATGGAGCTGTGCGCGGAGCGCGGGCACACCGTCACGGGTGGCGCCGAGCTCGCTCCCGCGGCGACGTCGCTGCTCGTGCGCGTCACCGACGCGGAGGGGTCCCCGGTCGTGACCGACGGACCGTTCCTCGAGACCGTCGAGCAGCTCGGCGGGTACTACCAGATCGCGACCGACGACGTGCACGACCTCGCGCGGCTCGCGGCCGGGCTGCTCCTCAGCCCGGAGGACGGCACGGTCGAGATCCGGCCGGTGGTCCCCGACGGCGGGGCCGACGAGGCCGCGGCCGACGTGGCGGCGCACGCGACGGCGGACGCATGAGGTTCCTCGTCCTGCTCTACGAGGACGAGCGCGCCTGGGCGGCCCTCGACGCGGACGGGCGCGCCGAGGTGTTCCGCCAGCACGACGCGTTCTCCGCGGCGGTCGCCGCGCACGGCTGCACGATCGCCGGGGGCGAGGGGCTCGCGTCGGTCGACGCCGCGACGACGATCCGGCGGCACGGTGACGACGTGACCGTGACCGACGGCCCGTTCGCGGAGACGGCCGAGCAGCTCGGCGGCTTCTACCTGGTCGACGCGCCGGACCTCGACGTGGTGAGCGAGCTGGTGCGGCTGCTCCCCGAGTACACGATCGAGATCCGCCCGACGATCGAGCTGTGACGCCGCGGTGACCGACGGGCCCGGTCCCGCGCGCGCGGCAGCGGCGAGCACGCCGTCGCCGGGCGACGCGGGACGGCCCGGCACCGAAGGACTCCCCGACGGGTCCGGACCGGCCGGGACGGCGGGCGCCGCGGTGCCGGACCGTGCCGACGCGGCGGACGCCGTCGACCGCGCGTGGCGCACGCACTGGTCGCCCGTGCTGGGGCTGCTCATCGGCCAGTTCGGGCGGCCCGACCTCGCGGAGGACGCGCTCGCCGACGCGTTCGTCGCCGCGGCGCGGCGCTGGCCGGCCGACGGGGTGCCGTCCTCGCCCGGCGCCTGGCTGCTCACCGCGGCCCGGCGCCGGGTGCTCGACCGGCTCCGCGCCGAGGCGGTGCACCGGCGCAAGGAGCCGCTCATGGTGGTCGACGAGCGCACGCGCGCGCTCGCCGCGGAGACGACGGACCCGGGAGCGCACGTGGGCGACGACAGGCTCCGGCTCGTGTTCGCGTGCTGTCACCCGGCGCTGGCCCCCGAGGCGCGCATCGCGCTGACGCTGCGCTTCGTCGCCGGGCTCCCCACCGCCGAGATCGCCCGGCTGCTGCTGGTGCAGGAGCCGACGATGGCCGCCCGGCTCACACGCGCGAAGAAGCGGCTCGCCGCGTCGGGCATCCCGTTCGCGACGCCGCCACCCGAGCGGCTCGACGACCGCCTCGACGTCGTCGCGACCGTGCTGTACCTCGTGTTCACCGCGGCGTACCACCCGACGGACGAGCCGGACCCGCTGCGGACCGCGCTCGGCGACGAGGCGATCCGGCTCGTGCGGGTGCTCGACGGGCTCCTGCCCGGCCGACCGGTCGTGCGGGCCCTGCTCGCGCTCCTGCTGCTCCAGCACTCGCGCCGCGACGCCCGGCTCGACGACACGGGGGCGCTCGTCCTGCTCCCGGACCAGGACCGCCGCCGGTGGCACGCCGACGAGATCGCCGAGGGCCTCGCGGTGCTGCGCAGCGTCCGCCCGAGCACCGGTCAGGCCGAGGAGTACCGCCTCCAGGCGCTCGTCGCGGCCGAGCACACGACCGCGCCCGCTGCGGACGCGACCCGGTGGACGGTCGTCGCCGACCTGTACGGGCGCCTCGAGGACCTCACGGGGTCCCCCGTCGTCCGCCTCGCGCGCGCGGTCGCCGTCGCGGAGGCCGAGGGGCCCGAGGCAGGGCTGGCGCTGCTCGACGGGCTGGACGCCGCGCTGCCGACGCACCACCGCGTCCCGTCGGTCCGCGCGGAGCTCCTTGCCCGCGCCGGCCGCCCGGCCGAGGCCGCCGTCTCGTTCCGCGCGGCGCTCGCGCTCGTGCACAACCCGGTCGAGCGCCGCCACCTCGAGGGGCGCCTCGCCGCGACCGAGCTGACCGGCGGCGCGGCCGGCCCGCCCGGCGCCGCGCGCTGCCCTCGTGGGCGCCCGGACGGGCAGCCCTGACCGGACCGTCCGGAATTGCGTGGACCCCGGCGGAGCGCCGGTGGTTCGCTGACGGGATGAGCGACTGGAGCATCCGCGAGATCCCCGTCCCGGCTTCCCTCGACGCACCCGAGGCGTGGCTGCTGCACGGGTCGGTCGACGCCGAGCACGAGTCCCTGCGCGACGCGTGGGGCACCCTCGACCACGCGCGCAGCCCGCACGAGGTCCTCACATCGCTGCGGCACCAGCAGTACGTGCGCCGGGTGCGCCTCGTCGCCGTGACGGGCGACGACACCGACCCGGGAGACCCGGCGCGCGTGCTCGGCACCGCGACGGTCTACCTGCCGCTCGCCGACAACCTCCACCTCGGCATCTTCTTCGTGTCGGTGCGGCCCGGCTCACGTGGGCGGGGCATCGGCTCGGCGCTGTACGACGCGGTCGTCGAGGTCGCGGCCGCCGCGGGACGCACGACGCTCCAGGCGTCGACGGACCAGCGCTCGGAGCCGGACGAGGGCCCCGGCACGCTCGTGCCCTCGACCGGCACCGGCCGGGTGCGCGCCGACGACCCCGAGGTCCGCTTCGCGGTCGCGCACGGGTTCGCGCTCGAGCAGGTCGCCCGCTACTCCGTCCTCGAGGTGCCGCTCGACCCGGCCTTCCTCGCGGAGCACCGGGCCGAGGCCCAGGCGGCGGCCGGTGACGAGTACCGCGTCGTCACGTGGGGGGCGCGCTGCCCCGACGAGTGGGTCGACGAGTTCGCCGTCCTCAACACGCGCATGAGCACCGACGCCCCGGCGGGCGGGCTCGAGCTCGAGGAGGACGCGTGGGACGCTGAGCGCATCCGCGCCTACGAGCAGGACTTCGCTGAGCGCGGCATGGAGTTCCGTGTGGCCGCCGCCGAGCACGTGCCGACGCACACGCTCGCCGCCTACACCTCGTTCGGCTCGCCGTCCTGGAACCGGGAGTACGTCCACCAGGAGGACACGCTCGTGCTGAAGGAGCACCGCGGGCGGCGCCTCGGGATGCTCGTCAAGACCGCGAACCTCGAGCGCCTCGCAGTGGAGCAGCCGGAGGCACGGCGCATCGGCACGTGGAACGCCGAGGAGAACTCGTTCATGCTCGCGATCAACGTGGCGCTCGGGTTCCGCCCGGCCGGCGGCTCGGGCGAGTGGCAGACGAAGCTCGCCTGACACGGCAAGGGGATGGCTCCCTCAGCCCTTAGACGACTGCGGAGAGCCCGTCGAACAGAGCCCGCAGCATGGAAACGCGATCGACGACCGTCCGGGGCATGTGGCTTGCGAGCAGATCGATGGCGGCTTCAGGGAAGGCCTCCGTCAGTTGCGCGACTCCGACACCCATCACCACCGCCATCTCAGCGCCGAGCCGGTTCGCGCCTGCGAGATTGACGTCGAAGTCGTAGCGCTCCAGTCGCTGGGGCGCCGACAGATACAGCGCTTCGAGCAACACCCCCTGGCTCTGCCAATCCAGAATCTCGGCCAGATCGCTCGCATCGCGGTGCGTGGTGTGCTTCCGGTCTGTCCAGGCAATGATTTTGAGCAAGGCGAGTCCCGCCACGGTAGGCACATTCACCACCACCCGGCCCGGAAGCAGCGCCTCCGTCCTGAAATGGTACGCCTCGTGCATGCCGAGCAAGTTCATCTTGTGCTCGTTCCGCCATAACAGCGTTCGATCAGCCGCCTCAACACCGCCGCACGGAACTACGTCGACCTCGACGCCAAGAACCTCAAACTTGTGACCCGCGTCGCCAATCGGCTGAAGCCTCGAGGTGAAAGAGTCGAAAGCGTCCCAACCGTCCACCACGAGCGCAATGTCTATGTCTGCTGTAGCCCGGACGCCACGCAGCCCGAGATTGCCCGCGAGGATATTACGGGCGGTCGCACCGACAACCATCACACGGGCGTGCGGGTCAGGCAGGAGCTCCTCCAGGACCCGGGCAGCAGCTCCGAGCTCAGGATCCGTCGATTGCGACAAATCTATCACTAGTTCGCCTCATCCTTTCTGCATGCTCGATCTGGCGAGGATCGCCGGAAGCCATGAGATCTGCGTAGATGAGCAGCTCTGGGACGAGGCCGCTCGTGTCTTCGAGCGACGGCAGCCGCCAGAACCTGCGCCGCAAGAACACGTCGCCGGTGTCGTTGCGACGCAGTCGCGACTCGACCAGCAGGCGAACCGGAACTTCCTCCGAGTAGAGCGTCGAGGTGGCAGGTCTCAGATGTGGATCCAATAAGCTGGCAGCGAGTTCGCCACCGAGCAGCACCCCGTACTCTTCGAAGTCGCCCACCGCACGCCACCACTGCGGATCAGGAGCGGAGAATCGGCCGTTCGCCAGCCTGCTACTGAGTCTCGTAGCATATTGCTCCACCCATCTGGACGCGAGCTCGCCGCCCCGCGACATCCGCCGGCGTCCTGCATCTCCGTAGAGATAGCCGGACTTCTCCAGCTCGTCGATCACCTTATGGGTGGTACCCAAGGAAGTCATGCTTGCCGTCGCTATGTCGCGCAGCGGAGCCGACTGCAGATGCGGCCAAGAGAGCAGCGCGAATACCACCTGCAGCCCTGAGCGGGAAAATATCCTCGACTGATCAGGGCCAGGCGCATTCGTGCTCGACTTCGCCGACCGTACCGGCAGGGGCTTGAAGCCGCGAAAGCGGATCAGCAGCCGGTCCCAGTCGAAGTTCATGTTGCCGGCACTGTCGATGTAGTCGGCACCTCGACGTCGCAGCGCTTCCGCTTGTGCATCGCTGACATGGCGCGCAACAAGCAGAGGATTCTTGGAGGGAAGAGGCAGCACGGAAGCGCCAACATCCGTGAATTCGTCCTCGACCACCGCGAAGTAGGTCTTCGAACCTCGACGTCCCGCGTCGAAAGTCAACCGCACATCGTAATCATCTCGAGTTGTACCGAGTTCCATCTCTTCCAGCACGATGTCGTGCGTCCGAGCGAGTGCAAGTATTCGGTTCAATAGTTCAGTGTTCATTTTGCACCCGTGTTCAGCAGCAGTGAACATGCATCTGCAGTGAACATACCAGTGTCATCCAGAGCACGGGCGAGTACAGCGCGCTAGCCCCGGCGCGCGCCCCACCACGTCGACCAGCGGCGCTCGACCTCCGCGACGAGTGCGTCGTCCGCCCCGTACAGCGAGAGCGTCGCCGTCACGAACCCGTGGGGCGGGCGGCTCGCGGCGGGCGTCTCCTCGATCACGAGCAGCGCCTCGGTGAGCCCGTGGAGCTGGATCCCGACCTGGAACTCGGTGCGGTGCCACAGCGTCCCCCCGAGCGGCGACCCGTCGGGCCGGCGCGCCTCCACGTGACCTCCGAGCGGGATGCCCCGCACCCCGTGCAGCCCGGCGCGGTCGAGCAGCCGGTCTTGCGGGCCGCCCGCGTCGAGCTCCTCGGCGCGCAGCGTGCGGCGCTCCTGGCCGGGGTGCCGCTCGAGCGCGAACCGGAGCTGCTGCGCGAAGGCGATCCAGCCCTCGTCCATCTCGTCGCGCACGCCGTCGTAGCGGTGCAGCCCGTCGTGCTGGCGGGCGATCGTCAGGTGGCTGCGGCCCTCGTCGACGGGCGTCACCGTGATGAGGTCGCCGTGCTTCCAGGTGAGGCTGCGCACCGGCTGGGCCGGCTCGTCGACGGCGCTCGTCTCGGCGGCCCGTGCCTCGTCGACGAAGATCTGCCGGATCTCGGCGTCGAGCCCGTCGTAGTCCCAGCCGAACCAGCGGTGGATCTTCGCGGGCTCGCGCAGGTGCTCCCACACGGTGGCCGCGTCGGCCTTGATGTCGATGGACACGATCTGGCGGTGCTCCAGGCGCATGGTCGTCATCACGCACTCCTCGTCGAGTCGGTGGGCTCCTCCGACCGTAGCGCGGGCCGCCCACCAGCGCACCGAGCCGCCTGACGCGGGTCCGCTGACCGGGCCCGTCAGCTGCCGAGGACTGCGACGCCGTCCGGGTCGACCGCGAGCGCAAGGACCGTCCCCGGCGTGGCAGCCGAGCCCGCGGGGGCGAGCACGGTGACCAGGCCGAGACCCGAGACGTCGACGGCGTACTCCGCGCGCCCACGCCGGAAGGCGACACCGACGACGGTCCCGGTGAGGGTGCCCTCGGCCTCGTGCGGCGCGACGACGAACGCACCCTCGACGAGCGCCGCGAGGTCGGCCGACCGGGTCGACGGGGCGGCCGGGCCGCGCCCGACCGCCGTGAGCGCCGCCCGCAACGGCGCCGCCGCCGGGTCGTCGAGCGCGACGAACGCCTCGTAGCCGAGGAACTCCGCGACGCGCCGGCTCGCGGGGCGGCGCCAGAGCTCGGCGGGGCGGGGCGACCTGGAGCAGGCGGCCCGCGTCCATCACGGCGACGCGGTCGGCGACGGCGAACGCCTCGTCGTGGTCGTGGGTCACGAGCAGCGCGGTCGTGCCGGTCGCGGTCAGGGCGGCACGCAGGTCGTCGGCGAGGCGCTCGCGCAGGGCGCGGTCGAGGGCCGAGAGCGGCTCGTCGAGCAGCAGCAGCAGGGGCCGCGGGGCGAGCGCGCGGGCGAGCGCGACGCGCTGCTGCTCGCCGCCCGAGAGGGTCGCCACGGACCGCCGCTCGTAGCCGGCGAGGCCGACGACGTCCAGCAGCTCGCGCACGCGGGCGTCCCGCTCGGCGCGACGAGCGCGCGCCATCCGCAGCCCGAACTCGACGTTCCCGCCGACGTCGCGGTGCGGGAACAGCTGGCCGTCCTGGAACATCAGCCCGAACCCGCGCCGGTGCACGGGCACGCCCGCGAGGTCCGAGCCGTCCCACGTGATCGTCCCGTCGGCGGCGGGCTCGAGCCCGGCGACCGCGCGCAGCAGCGAGGACTTGCCGCAGCCCGAGGGCCCCAGCAGCGCGACGACCTCCCCGGGCGCGACGCCGAGCGTCACTCCGTCGACCGCGACGGTGGCCCGGTCCCCCGCGCCGTAGCGGACGACGAGCCCGTCGACGCGCAGGCCCCCGCGTGGGCTCTCGCGAGCGGGTACCGCCGCCCCGGCAGCGCCGTCGACGCCCGTCCTCGGCCCGCCGCTCACAGCTCCCCTCCCCGGACCGACCCGCGCAGCCGCTCCGCGAGCGCCATGACCCCCGCGGTCAGCAGCGCGAGCAGCACCGACGCCGCCAGCGCCATGCCGTAGTTCTGCTCCCCCGGCCGCCCGATGAGCCGGTAGACGACGACGGGCAGCGTCGGCTGGTCGGGGCGGGCGAGGAACGACGTGGCCCCGAACTCCCCGAGCGACACCGCGAACGCGAAGCCGACCGCGAGGCCGAGCGCGCGCGCGGCGATGGGCAGGTCGACCGCACGCAGGACCCGGCCGGGCCCGGCCCCGAGCGTCGTGGCGGCCTCCCGCAGGCGTGGGTCGATCGCGCGCAGCACGGGCAGCACGGTCCGCACGACGAGCGGCACGGCGACGACGGCCTGGGCGACCGGCACGAGCAGCCCGCTGGTGCGCAGGTCGACGGGCAGCCCGAGGGGCCGGTCGAGCGTGAGCAGGAAGCCGAAGCCGACCGTCACCGCGGAGACCCCGAGCGGCAGCATGAACAGCGCGTCGAGCACCGAGACGGTCCGACGGCCGGCCCGGGCCCGCGGGCGCCGGGAGACGACGAGGGCGACGAGCCCACCGACGACGAGCGCGATCACCGTCGCGTCGGTCGCGGTGCGCAGCGACGTCAGCGCCGCGTCCCACACGGTGACGCTGAGCGGGCTCCCGCCGCCCGCGGAGTCCCCGGTCGTGCCGAGCGCCGCGTAGTTGCCGAGCCCCCAGCCGCTGGGCGTGCGCAGCGAGCGCACGACGAGCGTCACGAGCGGCAGCGCGAGCCCCACGAGCACGAGCGCGGTCACGGCGGCGGCCGCGGTGTCGACGCCGTGCCCGCGCCCGAGCCGCAGCGGGTGCGCCGAGCCGGCCGTCGCGCTCAGGTGCAGCGCGCGCTCCTGGCGCCGGCGGGCCCGGGCGGCGAGCGTGAGCGCCGCGGCGACGACCACGAGCTGGACCACCGAGAGCACCGAGGCGGCGCGCAGGTCGAGGAACTGCGTGGTCTGCACCCAGATCTCGGTCTCGATCGTCCCGTAGCGCAGGCCGCCGAGCACGAGGACGGTCCCGAACGCCGTCGAGCAGAACAGGAACACGAGCGACGCCGCCGAGGCGATCGCGGGGCCGAGCGCGGGCAGCGTCACCTCGACGAACGCCCGCACCGGCGACGCCCCGAGCGCGCGGGCGGCCTGCTCGGCACGCGGGTCGAGGTGCTCCCAGAGCCCGCCGACGGTCCGCACGACGACGGTGTAGTTGAAGAACACGAGCGCGGCGACGACCGCCGCGAACGTGCCGTCGAGGTGCAGCGCCCCGAGCGGCCCGCCCTCGGCGAGCACCGCGCGGAACGCGACGCCGACGACGACCGTCGGCAGCACGAACGGCACGCTCACGAACGCCCGCAGGGCCCCGCGCCCCGGGAACCGGCACCGGAACAGCACGTACGCGCCGGGGACGCCGAGCAGCACCGCGAGCGCCGTCGCGACGCCGGCCTGCGCGAGCGTGAGCCCGAGGATCCGCCACGTCCGCGGGCGGGAGAGCACGTCGGCGAACCCGCCGAGGTCGAGCGCGCCGTCGGCCACGAACCCGCGCGCGACCAGAGTCGCGACGGGCCACGCGAAGAAGACGGCGAGGAACGCGAGCGGCAGCCCGGCCGCGAGCACCCACAGCACCGCCGACCCGGCGGGCAGCCGGGCCCGTCGGGTGCGGTGGTGGTCGCGGCCGGGGTGGAGCATCAGCCGATCACGACGTCCGTCCACTCGGCGATCCACGTCTCGCGGTTCGCCTCGATGTCCTTCGGGTGGATCGGCGCGGGGTCGGTCGCGAGGGGCGCCCACTTCTCCCACTCCTCGGGGAGGTCGACCGCGGAGCTCACCGGGTACATGTACATCGACCCGGGGATGTCGGCCTGGACGGCGTCCGAGAGCAGGAAGTCGAGCAGGAGCTGGGCTCCCTCGACGTTCTCGGCGCCCGCGAGCACGCCGGCGTACTCGACCTGGCGGGTGCACGTCTCGAGCAGCGCGCCGGTCGTCGGCTCGTCGGCGCCCTCGGGGACGGTCGACGGCGGGGACGAGGCGTAGGACAGGACGATCGGGCGCGGGCCCTTGCCGTCGGCCCCGGAGAAGTCGGTGTAGTACGCGTCGGACCAGCCCTCGGCGACCTTGACGCCGTTGGCCCGGAGCTGCGCCCAGTAGTCCGTGTACTGCTCGGACCCGAACCGGGCGGCGGTCCCGACGAGGAACGCGAGCCCCGGCGAGGACGTCGCCGGGTTGGTCACCACCAGGAGGTCCTTGTACTCGGGCTTCGTGAGGTCCTCGAGGGTCACGGGCTCGGGGACGCCGCGCTCGGCGAACCAGGCGTGGTCGACGTTGAGGCACACGTCGCCGAAGTCGACGGCGGTGAGCAGCCCCTCGTCGTCGCCGGGCACGGCGTGCTGCGCGGCGTCGGCGGCGGCCGGGGCACCGCTCTCGTACGGCTGGAGGACGCCCTCGTCGATCGCGCGTGACGCGAACGTGGTGTCAATCCCGTAGACGAGGTCGCCGAGCGGGTTCTCCTTGGTCAGCACGAGCTGGTTGACGAGCGCGCCGCCGTCGCCCGGGGCGACCTGCGTCACGGTGAGCCCGGTCTCCTCCTCGAACTGCGCGAGGATCCCGTCGCTCAGGGCGAACGAGTCGTGCGTGACGAGGGTGACGGTCCCGCCGGACGAGCCGGTCGGGTCACCGGCGGGGTCGGACCCGTCACCCGCACCGATCGCCGAGCAGCCGGCGAGCGCGAGGACGGTGAGCGCTCCGGCGGCGAGCCGGGTGCGCGGGGTGGTGCGTGCCATGCGTGGTGCTCCTCCTCATGGGATGCAGGAGGGGGTCGTCGCCGGGGCCGGCGGTCCGGCTGCCGAGGCGGCGGCCGTGCGCACGGCGACGGCGAGGACTGAGAAGCCCGACTCCCTACGCCGGTGCGAGCCGGATCAGGTTCGAGGGTCTGCGGCGGACCGCACTCTCAGCGCCGGGACCCGGGCCGCCCGGGGCCGGTGGTGTCCGGTCACGGGCGGGTGGGCCGAGGCGCTCCCCTGTCGTTCAGCGCGACCCTAACACCCAGGCGGACGGCGACCACGGTGACTGTGAGGGACACCGGGAACCCGAGCCAGCTCCAGACGGCGGGCACGTGCTCGCCCGCCACGACGACGCCCGAGACCGTGGCGGCGACGACCAGGACGGCGGCGACCGCGGCCGGGTCGACGGCCCGCGGGTGGTCGCCGTGCTGCCGGGCCCGCGCGGCGCGGACGACCCGGAGCCCGGCGACCCCGGCCGCCACGGCGGCGAGGAGCGCGGCCGCCCGGAGGCCGTCCGGGAGCGCGTCCTCCGCGAGGTGCTGCACGTCCTCCTCGAGCATCGCCCGGGTCGGGTCGTCGGGGTCGTGCAGCACCACCATCGTCGAGGCGTCCTCGTCGGCCCGGTCGGTCCCGGAGCCGACCGCGTTCGCGACGACCGTCGCGCCGCCCGCCTCGAACGTGACGCCGAGCCGCCCGCCTGGCTCCTCGGGTGGCCGGACCGCGACCCGCTGGACCTGCGCGCGGACGCCGGTCACGGCGAGCTCGCGGGCGACGTCGCGCTCGCCGAGGTCACCGGCGGTGACGACGAGCACGCCGAGGCACAGCCCGAGCGCGGTGAGCCCGACTGCGGCTCCGGCGCGGTCCCACCACGCGGTGCGCCGCTCGGCGCGCGAGAGCGGGCGCCAGTCGACGTCGTCGGGCCGCCGCAGCTCGTCGGGCCAGTCGAGGGCGACGGGCGCGCCGGCCACGTCGGGCGCGTCGGGCACGCCGGGGCCGCCGTCGGTGTCGGGCGAGGTGGTCCGGGTCGTCACGCGTCTCGTTCTACCGCACGCCCGTGGCGCGTCGGGGGCCGTGTGGGCGAGGTCACCCGGCGCACCGCGGGCACCGCGGGCACCGACCTGAGGTTCACCCGCCGCGCGGCGGAGGGACGGCCGGGGCTCGACTCCGCGCGCGGCCGGGCCTTGACGCCGCCCATCCGTCAGTCGTAACTTACCGTTCGTGACGACTTACGGAGGAGTGCTCGACGCGCTCGCCGATCCCACGCGGCGCAGCGTCTTCGAGCTCGTCGCGGAACGGCCGCACGCCGTCGGCGAGCTCGCGGCCCGCCTGCCCGTGAGCCGCCCCGCCGTCTCGCAGCACCTGCGCGTGCTCAAGGACGCCGGCCTCGTCACCGACACCGCCGTCGGGACCCAGCGCGTCTACCGGCTGGACCCCCGCGGCCTCGCGGCGCTGCGCACGTACCTGGACCGGTTCTGGGACGACCAGCTCGCCGCCTTCGCCCGTGCCGTCGAGCACGACCCCGCCGCACCCCAGGAGTGACCATGAGCACCGAGGAGCAGGTCAGCACCAGCACCGCCAGCCCGAGCAGCACCGCACCGATCACCAAGACCCTCACCGTCGCCGCACCGCCCGAGCGCGCGTTCGACGTCTTCACGGCGGGCATGGCGCGCTGGTGGAAGGACGACTATCACCTGGGCGAGCAGCCCCTCGTCGACGTCGTCGTCGAGCCCCGCGCGGGCGGCCGCTGGTTCGAGCGCGACGCGGCCGGCGAGGAGTGCGAGTGGGGGCACGTGATCGCCTGGGAGCCGCCCGGTCGCGTCGTCCTCGCGTGGCAGGTCGGGGCCGACTGGGCGTTCGACGCGTCGCTCGTGACCGAGATCGAGGTCCGGTTCACCCCCGAGACCGGACCCGACGGCGCCGCCGCGACGCGCGTCGACTTCGAGCACCGCGGCCTCGACGCCTACGGGGACCACGCGGCGGAGATGCGCGCGTCGCTCGGCGCACCGGACGGCTGGGCGGGGCTGCTCGACGGCTTCGCGGCCGCCGTCGCGGGCTGACCGCGCGGAGTCCGTCCCGCCGGTCGGGGCTCGGCGCACACGCCGGCGGCCGCCGCGCACCCCGGACGCGGGGGGGGGGCGGGCCCCCCCCCCCGGGGGGGGGGGGCCGGGGGGGGGGGGGGGACGCGCGAGCCCGGGGAGGCGGGGCTCGTGGCACACAGTAGGGGAGCGGAAGCGACAATTGTGAGATTCTC
>NZ_JBFTER010000091.1:0-20978 GCF_047229345.1 Cellulomonas jepli
CTTCTTGGGCACAGCGACATCCTTCCAGCGGGACCTCGTCCCACAGATGGAGTGTCAACCAGCCCTGCAGCAGTCCCCTTCGCCGATGAGGTCCTGGAGACGGTCCTGGCGGCGCACGGCTCCGAGTGAGCTCTCGGGAATGGCGGACCGTCGCCACATGCGTCGGCGGGGCCGTGACGGCGTGCGTGCTCTCGCCTGTCACCCGTTTCGGTCGATCGGCCCGGATTGTGCAGGCCGGTCCCGTGGATTAACACGTGGCCCGGCAACTGCAAACGCAGGACACGATCGAGCATCGGCGATCGGACGCCGCTTGCTAGGCCAGGTGCGGGACCGCATCCGCGGCGAAACACGGAAGATCGGACGCCTGCGTTGTGACGTACATCACAACCCCTAAACACTCAAGCACCCGTTCGCTCCTCCCGATTGCTCCACCTGAGTCGCCCGTGCATGAACGGTCGGCGCACCACCGATCCGTCGACCCATCCACGGGAGTGCCTTGATGTCTGCCACCACGAAGTCCTCGAACCGCCGCAAGTTCGCCGCCGTGGCTCTGGCGGTGCTCGGCGTGTCCGGCCTGTCCCTGGCGTCCGCAGCCACGCTCAACCTCTCCGGCAGCACCCTGGCCGCCAACACCGCGACCGTCGCGTCGTGCCAGCCGACTGCCACCCCGATCACCGCCAGCTTCACCACGTCCTTCACCGCCACCCCGGCACCCTCTTACAAGGTCGCCTCGGTCGCCCTGAAGTCCGTCGATGCTGGCTGCGCCGCTAAGGCCGTGCGTGTCACCCTCCTCGGTGCCAGCGACGCGATCCTGGGTGAGGTCACCGGCGCCGCGACGACCGGAACCACCACCTTCGCGTCGATTCCTGCGGGCATCTCCGCCTCGGACGTCGTCAAGCTCGCCGTCGTCATCTCCGACTGACATCACGCCGGGCACCGTCCGCCGTCACCCCGCACACCCCGCCCTCCGCAGATACGGAAGCGCGCATCTTGGCTCGCATCGCACCACGCTCAGCGCCCGGCAAACCGCGCCGGGCGCTGAGCGTGCTTGGCGACCTTGCCCTGATCGCCGTAGTCGGGCTCCTGGCGTGGGTCATGTGGCCCTCGACGCTCGGCGGATGCACGACGATCACCATCGTCTCCGGCCACTCGATGGAGCCCACCTACTACACCGGTGACCTGGTGATCTCCCGCTGCGGACAGCCGGGGATTGGTGACGTCGTGGTGTACCAGCCGGCCGCGGAGAACGGCGCACGCGTGATTCACCGGATCGTCGGCGGCACCGCGGAAGCCGGTTGGCGCGTGCAAGGCGACAACAACGACTTCACCGACCCGTGGACCCCCAGGGGCGAGGAGATCCTCGGCATCGCCCGCCTGCACGTCGCCCACGCCGGTAGTGTCGCCGCGATCCTGCTGTCTCCGATGACCTGGACATCCATCCTCGTCCTCGGCGCCGCGCTGCTGGTATGGCCGGCCCGTGACGCCACTGACGAGGTTGCGGAACCAGATCAGCTCGAGGACGCCGACGCCCGCGGTAGCGAGCTGCTCACGACGGGTGCCGCACAGTCATGAAGCGGCTGACACTCGCGAGCGGGTTCGTCGTCCTCGTCCTGGCCATGATTGGGCTGCGAGGGGCCGATGCTGCGACGCTCCCGCTCAACGCTGGGCGGCTCGCGGCCTTCACGATTAGCGATCGTTGCGCAACGGCGGCCCTCCCCGTCACGCCGGGCACAGTCGTCGCAGGCAAGTCCACACAGGTGGTGGTGGCGGAGATCCCACCAGCATGCCTGGGGCGCCCGGTGACGTTGCGACCGTTCGCCGCCGCCGGTGCGCTCACGGCAGCGGATGTCACTGCGACGCTGCCGACGGCCGGGACTCGCGCGACGCTGAGCGTCCCGAGCTATACGGTGACGCAGGTCTCCGGTGTGGCCATGACCGCGTCAACGTGGGGTCTGGCGACGCGGTGGACCACCGGTGCTCCGGGACTCACGTGCACCATCCCGGCCAACCCGAGCGTCACCTGCACCGTGACTGGAACCGACGGCAGCGAGTCGTTCATCGGGTGGACCTACAACCGGTCGTTCCGTGTGACGACATCGTCGACCACACCGGTCGCCTGGCAAGTCACCATCGACCTGAGTGACACCACCCAGTTCCCCTTCGTCGCCCGGTCCCTGGACGACGCAAGCAACAGTCTCGACCTGGTCAGCGCCACCTCATGCTCCACCAGCCCACGCACGGTCACGGTTCGCGGCACCGTTAACGGTGCCGGGGACAACCTGATCAGCGTCACGGACCCCGAGGAGTTCCGGATCACCGGTCGCGCGTACTGGACCAACGCTGACCTCATCGCTTGCTTCTAACGTTCGGCATCAGTCCCGCACCACCGCCGACACCTCTGCAACATCAGCGGCCAAGACCGGCGACTCGAACGGCTGCGAGACGTGAGCGCCCGTATCGTTCAGTCGCGTCGCCACATCGGCGAGCTCTCGACCGTCGAACGCCGTCAACGTGACGCGCATCTCACGGCCCGAGCACTGCGCTGGCATGCCGCGCACAAGGATCCGGCTCACCTCGTAGCCGTGGAGTGCTGGCGCGTACGCCACTTCGTAGGACACCGCGAGCTGCGCCTCGGCGCACCGGTCAACGAGCACGGCGGGGCGACTCACCGCATTCAGCCGCCCACTCGAGGGCACGGCAAAGCCGGCCAGTAGCGCCACTGCGATCAAAGCAACTCCGGTCGCGCGCCGTGTCAGACCCTTCACGGGCATTCGCCTCCTGCGTACGCCATGGTCGATCCGTCGACCACCCGACCGATCGGGCCCGCGTGCCCGCGCGTGAGCGCCCAGCGGAAGAGCAACCCGAACGGCTGACGACAAACGTGAGCAACACGCGAAACCGCCCTACTACGGCTAGTTCACGGTTCACGGCTCGTCCGGGCGATCGGAGCCGGAGTCGCGACCGATCGCTCCTTGCGCCGACCGCCTGCGGCTACCACTCCGGCGCGTCCAATGCCCGGTGGGGGCGGGCGGGATTCCAACGACGAGGCCGCGCTTTCAGCGATCGCGCCTGCCTGCCGTGCCGCCGTCCCCGGAATGACCCTCGTGGCGGTAGGTGCTCGTCGTCGGCGTCACGCAGAGTCGACGCGAAAGACAGGGAACTCAGGTGCGATGGGAGTGAATCGAGCAAGAGGGGCCCGGCGATCGACGGGAACGTGCGGTCGAGCTCCGGGCGCCAGGGCCAGATACCTCTTGAGGACGGGCGCGCGCTCGTCGACCGGCACGTCGACGAGGCGGACCTGCTCCGGGCGCGGTGAGTGCAGGATGGCGTGACCATCCGCGGCGTAAAGGTTGCGTACCCACTGGGCATCGGTGCCAAGCATGGACACGAGGTATCGGTTGCCGTCCATGTGCACGAGGACCAGGGGCAGCCGGACCAGGCGACCCGAGACGCGACCACGAACCTCGAGCGTCACCCCACGGCCGCCGAGCGTCAGGATCCCGTGCGCGTACTGCCAGGCACTGAGGGCGTTGAGGGCACGTGAGAGGCGGTTGGGCCGGTTTCCGGCGTACATCCAACGCTTGATCCGATGCAACGGCTTGACGCGTGCGCCGGTCACGGGACGGTCCACCACGACAGCGCGAGCGGCATACGAACCTCCGATTGGTACTTGGAGTTCCAAGTCTGTCGGTGAGACTAGAGGTATGGCTGACCGAGGACAAGAGCTACGAGCGACACGAAAGCGTCGGCCTCGGCGGAGCGACGCCGAGACCGGGCGGCTCATGCTCGAAGCTGCGCTGCAGCTGCTCGCACACAAGGGAGTGACGGTCGGGCTGGACGGGCTCCAACTCGAAGACGTGATCCGCCAAGCCGATGTGTCGCGCACCTCCGCGTACCGGAGATGGCCGACGCGGGAAGCGTTCCTCGACGACGTTCTCCTCGAGCTGGCTCGCGGTGCAGAACTCATCGAGGCGGGGGCGCGGATTGGGGTCGAGGGGGCGGCGCTGCTCAGCGCCCGTGCCCGTGACCTCAACAGCCCCGCCGGCAGGTACGACGTGTTCGTCGATCTGCTGCGTGTGTCGTTCCAGAGCGACTTGGAAGCCATGCTGGACGCACCACAGTTTCGTACCTACCTGGCGCTGCGCGCCGCGTTCGCTGGGGTGCCCTCCGACGAAATGCGCGAAGCGCTCGCTCAAGCGCTCGCGCTCAGCGAACGTCGAGCCGTGGCACGGGGCACGGTGATCCTCACTGGTGCCTGCGAGCTCCTCGGCCTGCGGCTCACCGGGCCGCTCGGCGCGGGGCGCATCGGGGCGGCTGCCATCGCGCGTTCGATCGCGGCCACGTCCGCGGGATTCGTCATCGCGGCCCTCGCTGACCCCCAGATCGTGCACTCAACTCAGCGCGTGGCACCCTTCGGCGCGTCGCGCGACGCGCCGTGGTCGATCCCAGTGCTTACGCAGGCCAGCCTCGTCCTCGCGCACATCGAGCCTGATCCTCAGGCGCCGCCGCCGCTCGAGCCAGACGAAATCTCTGCGCGGCTGCTGCGCCTGCTAGAAGTCGGTGCCGCGGCGGCGGCCGCGCAGTGACGGCCCGTCACGTCCCAACCTGACCCATCTCACCAGTGTTCAATGGTCAAGTGCCTGACGACGACCACCCCTCGCTTGCCCGAGATGTCTTGCCCTGGTTCTCCCGCCTGCCTGCAGAGCAGCTGAGTGCGTTGAGCGACCAGATGACCCAGTTGCGAGTGCTGCACGACGAGCAGCAACTTCACTGTGACGCCGTCGCCCTGGAGATGCAGGTGCTGGACTTCAGCTCTCCTGAACGCTTCCAAGCGGGTTGGCGTTCCATCGCAGGGCACCATGAGGAGATCGCGCGTCGGCACGCGCAGCTCGCCGAGCTCGCCCGCGGTATCGCCGAAGGCGCCTTCTGAGCTGACTGGCGCGGCGTGCTCGATCCGTGTCCGGCGATGGGGGATCCGGGGATCGTGACACGGGTAGTCGCGGTCTCCTGAGCAGCAGCGTCCAGCGCCCCGAGAACGTCAGTCGACGACGCGGGAGGACGAGCCGTACGGGCCAGCGACTGCCGAACTTCGTACGGTTTTTCGACACGCCCAGCGCCGCCCGCCCGCGCGTGCGTCCGCCGCAGACTGGCCCCGGTGTGTCGCCCCTCCGCGGAAGGGGTGGCCTGGGCCGATCGGCGCGCCCGCCACGACGGACGCAGGGTGCCGACGACGAACGCCCGGTCGACCGCCCACGCTCAGTGACGGGGACGGTCGCAGCGGGTGGCACCGGTGAGAGGCACGACACTACGGCCCGAAGGGCGAATAGGCGTCAAAGGCTTAATGAGTGTTAGACACTGGGCGCTGGGGTACCGACCGGTAACAGGCCACGCAGGAGCTGAGGGAACGAGTCGCGGGCGATGGAAGGTAGCGAGCTGTTTCTGTTGGGCGAACTGCCCGGCGCTGTGGACGTGCACGTAACGCCGAGTGGCGTTCGGATCGAGCTTCGCGGCGAGATCGACACCGTGCTGTCTGACGACCTCGACGTGGCCGTGCAGCGGGTGCGAGAGCACGCCATGCCGGTGACCGTCGATGCGAGCGAGGTGACGTTCATTGACTCGACGGGGGCCAGCTTCTTCGCACGGCTCGTGCGCCTGCCGAACGCCGTCGCTGCTCTTGAGCTCGCTCCCGTCGTTCGCGACCTCCTCGAGATCACCGGGATCGCGGCGCACTTAGTCGTCGTGCCCGCGGGCCCGCAGAGCACGACGGCCTGACGGCGCCGGCAGGGCGCGCGCCGCGAGCTGTCTGCCCCGGAGGGCCGGTGAACATTCACTCACCAGGCGCGGGCGCGTCACCTCCTGCAAGGTAGACGCTACGGACCAACGGACGACGGGAGGCATGATGCAGGTCGCTGCCACGCCTGGCTCCGCGCACCTCAGTCGCCGCTGGAGCGTGCGACTCACCCGCGCCTACGGTGCTCCTGAACGCGCAACTCGCGTCGTCGAACTGCTCACCAGCGAAGTGGTGACGAACGCCATCAAGTACGGCCAGGTCACGGGCTCGATTGAGCTGTCGATGCACTACTCAGGCAATGTGGTGGAGGTGTCCGTCACCGATGAGAACCCCGCTCCTCCCGTCATCCTCGCCCCCCACAAGCTGCAAGTTGGCGGCCGAGGGATGCAACTCGTGCAGCGCCTCGCTCACCGATGGGGGAGTGAGCCCACGGACCGCGGTAAGCGGGTGTGGTTCCAGGTCGCTCTCGCCTGACGAGAAAGCAGGTTAGGCGCCGTCAGCGACGGAGCCAGCGCCAGCGTCGCTGATGACGACTCGGCAGGACGCGCAGTTCACCTCTGTCGCAGAAGCAACGAGCAGCAACTTCGAACGCCAGGGAAACCCTTCACCGCAGACTGCGTACGTAGGCCGGTTCGCATCGCGCAGGTGGCTCACGTCGAACCCGACCCCGCGACGGACCAGCTGTGGCTCCTTCTTGAGGGACACCCAGACCGCTCCTCCCGCACGTCTTCCCGACCGCGCGCACCGTGGCGGTCTTCGGCGATGACGTTAGAGCAAGCGCATGCTTCGTGCTCATCGCAGCGCGCTCACCTAAGTGCCCTCGCACTCCCAGCCTTGGATCCTGCTGGCGAGATGCGGCGCACGTCGTCCGCTTGCAGGCGGGCTGCTTCGGCCGCTGAGGTCTCATCGGCGATCAGGGTTCAACGTGCGGCACGCCCATCGCCCGGAAAGCGGGCTGGCTGTCTGCTCTGCTCATGTAGGGCGAGAGTCGCGGGATGACTTCGTCCGCGATGTGCAGGCCCAGACAACGACCGATCCCGAGTAGCTGACCGCTCCAGGCGCCGTCGGCCTCCTCCAGCACGACGGTAGCGGACCACGTGCCTCGCGCCTGGGCGTCCGGGAAGAGATCGTCCGGGTGCACGGTGACGACTTGGTCCTTGCCGGGCATGACCTTCAGGGGGTACCTGCGCATGTCCTCCGTGATGGTGAGGTCCACGACGTCGCGAGGCACGAAGACAACGTTGCCGCCCTCGCTCAGAGCAGCAACGTTGAGCAGCCGGTGCTTGTCGCGGTTGTTCAGCTCGGACAACTCGGCGAGAGGGTGCGCGCGGTCCGCGTTCGTTGTCGCGTACGGCTGAAGCCCGTCGACCGCTTCCCGGACTTCCGTGGGGAGCCCTGGCGGCACGTCGACCCTGCCGTTGCGAGGTCGGGTGTTCTGGATCGGGAACATCGTCGAGCCCGGCCCTCCGTCGATAGGCGTGAGGCCAGCCGTGACGACGAGGTTGCGTGCGATGTAGTCGAGTATCGAGCGGTAGTTGTTAAGCAAGTCGCCGAAGACGGCGCCGATGATTGCAGGCGGCGGATCGACGTGCGAACGCACGAGGTATGCGCACTGGTCGGGCAGTGGCGTCACATCGGTCGTCCTGTTCGTGTTCATCAGGTAGGCGAGGCAGAGCTGTTCAAGCTCGGCGAGTAGTTGCGCGGCCCGCGCGAGCCTGACCTCAACGTCAACTGGAAGTGGGCCCATGTGATGACCATCGAGACCGTGGCGCGTAGCCGGCGCCCGCAGACTGTCGCCCACAGGCTGCCGCCAGAAGTGGGAGCTGTTCGAGTCGACAACTGCGCGCCGTGGGGGACTCCGCTGTGACGCCGCCGCACCCGGGGCCGCTCACGCGTTCGCGTGCGCCGCGACGATCGCATCCCACCAGCGGGCTCGCCCTCGATGGCGCTTGGAAGTCAGGTGCCAGCAGCGGCACGTGACGCAGGGGTGGACGTCGACGGGCAGGCGGCGGTCGCTCCCTGCGGTCCGACGGCGGATGGCGCTCAGTGCGAGCGCCGCAACGATCGGAGTGGAGTACGGGCGCTTCTGGCAGGCCATGTGGGCACCTCACGAATGAGGGCACGCGCCAGGCCGATACCTGGTCCGCACCAGGGCCTGCCTCATGTGCGCGGCGCCAGGAGGGCGAGACGCCCGGACGGGCAGAGCCTACCTCTGTCGACCTGCTCATGGACGGTACAGGCTCGGACGGTGGCATGTTCGACGTCGGAAGCTAGATCGCGTCGTGGTTGGGCGGGGGGTCAGAAGATGAGGGCATCACCAGTCGATCCTCGCTACGCGACGATGGAATCAGATCATCCGGCGTACCGGGTGGATTTCTGGGACGGTAACGCTGCGGCGGAATGGCGGCTTGAGAACGCGCGCGACACGCAGGAGGTCTGGGCGTGGGTCGAGCAGCACGCCGAGGGGCGGAACCCCGTCGTGTACGTCGAGCTGACGCTCGGTACCACGGTCGCGTTGGCTCGTCTCAGCGGAAGCGACCCGACGCGGACTCTCTGAGACGGCTCGGCCCGCGCGGACACCCGTGCGGGCCGGGTCGAGTTGTCTGCGGAGACAGCGAGCGGTAAAGCCAGCACCCGCCGCCGATGAGGCGCTGCACGTGGGACCGGCATCGGCCGGGTATCGGTCATTTGCGGCCAGCGCGGCGGGTCGCAGCGCTGGTGCGTACGGAATAGGCGCCCCGACGCGACGGTGACTTGCGTCCCGAGGCGGACGCGGGGCTGCCGGCGGCGGGTCGTCAGTCTGTGCCAGGCCAGGGCAGCATTACGTGCAGGTCGTGCTGCCCCGAACTAAGACCCACGACGCCGCGAGCGACCACGACCTGACCGGCCTGTTCGGCAGCCACCAGCACGGTTCGGACGGTGCGCGCCCAGTACGGAGGCAGAAGTCCCAATGCGTGTCCCTCGCGCACGACCCGCACTGCAGGGCCCTCACCCGCGGCGGTGTCCTCACCGACGAGCTCGACCCGCACGGTGGACAACCCCACCAGCGACCGGCGCGCCAGCACCCCGAACCGGTCGACAGCCGGGTCGACCAGCACGGCGCACGGCTGGTCACCCTCCTCAATCGTGACCTGCCACAGTTCGTCCATCGCGCGGCCTTCCTCGGACTACGTTGACCTGTGCCCATCGTGTGCTCACCGGGAGACGCTCGCAGCGCGACGATCAGGTAGCAGACCTAGCAACGATGACTACGCCGCCCAAGTCAGGAGAAGGCCAGTGGCTCACGAGCATCTCCCGCACCTGCCCCCGGGCCGGCCTGCGACTTCATCCACGGCAAGGAACGAGATCAGCGGACCTACGCGTCGTGAGGGGAGCGCCTGCCGTGGCGCTCCAAGCTCCCATTAACCACAGACACCGCCCGCATCACGTGCCCGGCATACCACGACTCTGCATGCGAAGAGCCAGACCGCCTCGGTGCCGGTGTGGAAGAAGGAGCGGGGTGGTGATCGAGCTGCCCGGCGGACCACATGTGGAAGGAAGCACACATGAACGACCCCACGCCGACGGGGGACGGTCGTCTAGATCAGCTCGCGCAAACGGTTTGGGAGACGTTGGCGGACTTCGCTGCCGAACGGGGCTCACCGCTGCCGAGGTGCGTGTTGGACGACCTCACCGAACAGGTCCTCAACGTGCTCGCCAGCGAATGGGTTCGCGGTAATGACCCGTCGTGATGCCCGTCCGTGCCCGGTTGAACTGACGGTCGTTCTTGCGCCGCGACGGACGCTCGCGACGGTCCGGGTCGTCGCTCCGACACAGGCTGAAGGTGAACAAGGTGCTTGCGTGAGCCCGCCTCACGCACCGCTAGCCAGATCGACACCACAACAGCGAGCAGCGTTCCGAGCGCAGCGAGCATGCCCCCCAGGTCGCTCCAACGCTCCGCCCACGCGTGCAGAGATTCCACTCAGTCTCCGACGCTCGTGTCGGGTGCCAGCCCCGGGAGGTCCATCATCACGCGTGGTCAGCGCGCGGACAGCGAGTCGATGATCCCGGCGACGAGACCTGCCATGTTGCTGATGCGCCAGTGCTCGTCGACACCGTCGGGCCCAGGCGCGGCCAGGAGGCCCGCGTAGCGCTGCTCGATGTCCCGAGCGGCCGCTGCGGCGTTGGCCGGGGTGGGCGCTTCAAGGATGCGGGCGGTGTCGAGGGGGTACGGCAGGTCGTGGCGTCGTTCGGCGATCTGCTCGAAGAGCAGCGCGGTTCCGGTGATGAGCACCTGCTCCCTCAAGGGCAAGGACCGGAGCCATGGGGCGAGTTCGTCGGCGCGGCTGCCGCCTGCTGTTGTCACTCGAGTAACAGTGCCGCGAGCCAGTCCTCGATGCGATCGGCTCGCCGCTTCCCTCACGCCGCTACCGAGGCCAGCGTCAGCGCCGATGTGTCCTTCCTCGAAAGCAGCACGGACTTGATCGTCGGCCTCGACGAGCCAGACTCACGCGAGCTTCGCTAGGAGATCCTGATTCGGTTCGCTGTCGACCACAGCGGACTGGTGGAAGGAGGGTGTGCTGATGGCGAGGAGGACGCCGCATCGCTGGTCCGCGAGTGCCGTTGCGCGCTCGTCGCCATCGGTTCGCGCCAACTTGAGTTCAATCAAGCCGTGGTCGCTCGGCTGTGCTCCCACAACCATCCAGTCGTCATCTGGCCGTCCGAAGATGCGGGCGGTGGAGGGAACGATCAGGTCCCAGGGTGCGCGGGAGGGAAGGTGGCGCATCGGAGGTCCCGACTCCGTGGATTTGCCCACTGTGGTCGTGCTCGATCGCGGGGTCGAAAGGATGGTGGGACCGCCGTCGACCGCCACGAACCAGTGGTCCCGATCTCGGAAGGCGAAGGCGCCAGTCTCGACTGGGCTCCCTGTGTGGAAGGACGTCTCGAACCGTCCGGTGAGGTCATGCGGGGTTGCCGAGAGCAGCTCGGACACCAGTTCAGCGGCTTGCACAACATCTCCTTCGCGCCGGGCGTGGCTGACCTCCGAGCCAGCCACGCCCGGCGTCCGTCAGTTGAACTTGCAGGACACCGTCTTGTAGCAGGTCATCCTGTCGCTCTGGACTGTGCCCGCGATGTTGATCACGCGCCCACTCGCCGACATGCGCAGGCTGTAGAGGTCGAAGAAGTAGCGCTTACCGTCATACGGGAGCTGGTTGTACCCGTCGCCGTAGCGGCCTTCAGTGACCGAGAAGTTCGATGACGCGTAGGAACTGCCGAACGCGAACGGGTAGCTGAACACGGTGTCGTCGGCCTGGAGCGGTCGGTTGTCTCGTCTGATGCGCAGTGACCAGATCAGCGACACGGCCGGCGAGGAGGTGTAGCTCATCTTGACGTCGGCCGAGTGGTTGTACAAAGACGTTCGGACCGTGACGGGCACGTTGTAGCTCGTGCCAGCGATGCTCGCAAAGATCGGTTCGGTGACGTTGGACAGGTACTCGCTGGCGATGGCCTGCGTCGATGCATCCCCGCTGGACCCAAGTCTGGAAGAGGACGGCGCAGCAGCGAGCTCGTCGACGTCGGAGACCTCGAGGCGATCGCCGGCAACCTCGTAACGCGTCACGGTCCCGTTGAAGCACGCCCAGTCGCCTGCTGGCTCGGTGGCCGCAAACTGCTCGCAGGTGGTCGGCGCGGTGGTGGCTGCCTTCGGCGAAGCCGTTGCAGGCGTCACCGTGATCATGGATGCGGCTACGAGAGCAGCACAAATAATGCCAAATCTGGAGCGCGACATTGCAACTCTCTTCTCTGGATCTCCCCTGATGGCCCGCTTCGGACTTGTAATCCCTCACGCGGCCACACGACGGTAAGTCGCTCGCCACGAGAGTCGCAAGGGGGGCAAAATGCCTGTAGAAGGATAAATCCGGCCGGGCTTGTAGATGAAGGCGTGGCCGGTCATCGTGCAGAAGCAGTGGGACTCTTGACCTTCGGCGTCGCGAGTGCTCGCTCTCGCCGGAGCGCCCGCCCTTCGCCGGCTCTCCCCGGCGTGGCCTGATCGGCGGCGGTTAAGTCGCGTCGGAGCCCTGCTGGCTGACACGGGCACTCACCGCGGCCGCCGGCCATGCACGGCGTCGAGCAACCGCGCGAGACAGGTGGTGCGCTACGGGCACTGAGCGCGTCGCCGAGGCAACCTCACCAGCGAACGCTTCCGGGCTCGTTGTCGAACCACGACAGACGCCAGCGGCCGACCGAATCCAGCGGGGCCAGCGGCCGTGTGACACGCCCGGACGCAAGCGGCTGAAAGTCGTGGCCGGAACCGGTGTGGCCGCTGACCGGGCAGCGACGAGTTCCGTACGGTCACGGCCATGGCGCTCCTCGGCTACGCGCGGGTCTCGACTGACATGCAGAACCATGACCTCCAGACCGATGCCCTTGCCGCTGCCGGGTGTGACCGGACATGGATCGACCACGCAAGGGCGCGGCCGCGTCGCGGCCGCAGCTCGACGAACTCCTGGACTACGCCTGACCGGGGACACCCTGGTCGTGTGGCGCCTGGACCGCCTGGGCCGGTCCGTGGCCCACCTGGTGGCCGCGGTGGCCGAGCTCGACGGCCGGGGGATCGGGTTCCGGTCACTGACGGAGGCGATCGACACCACGACCGCCAATGGTCGGTTGATGCTGCACGTCTTCGCGGCCCTTGCCGAGTTCGAGCGTGACCTCATCCGCGGGCGCACCGTGGCCGGCCTGGCCGCTGCCCGGGCGCGTGGCCGGACAGGTGGCCGGCCCACGGTGATGACCGCGGACAAGCGGACGGCCGCCGACGAGTTGCTGCGCCGGCCCGGGCGAGCGTAGCCGGCGTCGCCCGCGCCCTGGGTGTCTCGCGCGCCTCGCTGCGCCGCCACCTCGAAGTTCGGGAGACCTAGAGCCGAAGCCCCGTCGACGTCAACGACGTGGCAGAGCGTGAGCCGCATCAGGCATCCCGGCCCACTCCACCCCCGCCCAGGGACGAGGGCGCGACACAGAACTTGCCGACCGTCCATCATCCCCCCGATGCCGCTCGACGAGGGGGCTCGGCACGGGGGCGCGCTCTTGTTTGCGCCCTTGGTCGATGCCTCACGTGCACCCCCTGGGGCTGCCGCACATATGACGCGTATCGCCGACGCGAGGACCGAACATGACCGTGCTGTCCCAGCTCCTGCCCCTCCTGCCGCCCGATGCCCCGACGGGCGCCGGAGTGGTCGTTCTCGTTGCCGCCCCCGCCGTGAGGCAGATGCTTAAGTCCGCCGCCCGCGGCGCGCGGTGGGTGCTCGACTCCGACGAGCGCACCGCCCGTCTGGTGCAGCTGCTCGAGGCGGCTCGGCGCGGGCCGCGGTGAGCGTCAGGCCGGGGCGGGCGGCGGGCGGTAGTACCGGTCGGTCTGCTGCCGACGTCGTCGTCGCTCGGTCAGGTCGATGACGTCGGCGTGCATCGCCCGCGCGAGCCCGTTGCTGATGATCTCGGCCGCGATCAGCTGCGGGAGGTGCTCGGGTGCCGAGCGCAGCGCGGTGTGTGGGGGGACTCCCAGGAGGCTGGCGACGTACTCCGCGCGCTCGTTCAGCAACCGGTCGATGACCGCGCCGTCGGCGCGCAGTCCCTGCTCGGCCAGGACCGCCTCGACTTCGGTCGCCAGCTCGATGAACCGGGCGGTGCGGCGAGTGATGGCCATGCGTAAGAGGGTGCACCGACCGGCGCGGTTGGGGCGAGCCGCGCGCTCAACCCTGGATGCGGGGGAGTGCACGGGCGCTCAGAGGTCGATCAGGTGGCCGTCGACGTCGGTGACCCGCGCGACGCCCTTGCGCTTGGCTGCTGCTTGGCACTTGGCGCAGCCGGCGAGCTCGAACCACGTCCGGCTGACCCGGTCGGGGGCCAGGCCGCAGAAGGTCTTGGTCGACGTCGAGGACGCCCACGACAGGTGCGGGGCGATGCCCCCGAGGGTGTTGACGACCAGGACGTCCTGGATCTGCTCGCCGGCGCCGTTGTACGCCGGTCGGGGTCCGAAGTGCATGGGCGCACGGTACGCCGCTTGTGTACCTCGAGGGCTGCTCCACCCGCGGCCGTGTCGTGGCTGGTCTGGCCGCTGCCCGGGTCGCCGGCTCGTGGTTGGCTGTGGCCATGAATGGCGAGCGGTACTTCACGGCCGCACCCCAGGGTGTGCGGGTCTATCGCGACACGCACGAGTTCGTGACGGAGAATCCGATGCGCCAGTCGCGCGGGTTCGACATCCCCGGCGACCTTGCCGGCTGGGACGTCGCGAACGGATTCCTGCTCGCGCCCGACGCCGCCGATCCCACGGTCCAGTCCGAGTGGCGCATCTCCGTGACCGGCCGGGAGATCTACGCCGTCCTGCGCCGGTTCCCGCACGAGAACACCTACACCTTCGACGGCCCGGTGTGGCTCATCGACACCGTGCCCGACATCCTCGACGCGAGCGTCCACAGCAACCCGTTGCGGGAGCTGGTGGACCCGTTGGAGCGGCACCGCGGTGAGGCGGACTCCCTGCTGCAGGCGGTCCAAACGATCCGGAGCGCGCTCGGCCTACTCCGGTCCGTCGCCGCCGACCCGTTCCTGCTGCTGGAGTGGGCCACGACGACGATCAACGCCCGCTGAGGCTCCGCTCAACGTAGACCGTTACCCCGCAGCGCTGACCCGAAGGTCTGTCCCGGCCCGCTGCGCGGGGCAGGTCGTTCCGTTGTTGTGTCCTCGCGATGGGGCAGTCCACGGCCGGGCAGCGCGCTGCCCGCGTATCACTCCTCGTTGCGATCGGGTTCGGTCCGCACTGCTGACCGGTTGTCCCTCGCCGGTCTCTGCGCGGGATGTGCGGAAGTCCCGCGCATCACCCGTCCGATGACGAGGTCCCAGCCGGTGGCGCGGTCGCCGGTGCGAACTTCGAGCTGGGCGACCAGCCGCAGGGTGGTCCACCGCTCGCCGTCAGCCACGAACCGGAGGGTCGAGTGGTTCAACCCGGTCTCCTCGGCGAGCTTGCGGAGTCCGGCGTGCAGTGTGCCTGCGCGCTCCCACGCGAGGCGGCGCACGTAGTTGGCGAGTTCCGCGGCGTACAGCACCTCGAGCGGAGTCCCCTCGTGTGGTGTGCCGTGAGGCCACTCTTCTGGGTCGAAGTATTCACGGGGGGCTCTGTCCGTCATGGGGCCATGTATAGCACCTGTGCGACGTGTGATCGGGCGGAAGCATCTTGTCGATATCGCGAGATGCTGCGGGTTCGCCGTGCGTTCGCGCGACGGTCGCAGTCGGTGATGACTGGTTCCGTATAGACGGCGCCAGCCACAGCCCAATAGCACGCTGACGTGCTAGTTGACTGTCGCAGCGCCATTCCATCTGAGGGGCCCAGAGGCTTGTAGAGTTCCTACAACGCGCTCGGCGGCCCTCCCGTGGCCCTTGATGTTTGCGCGTAAGGGAGTACCGTCTCGAAGGTCAGCTGACATGCGTCGACCCTCCCCGAGGGTCGGGAAGGGTCGACTGAGGACGAGGGCGGCCAGGCCCTCTCCTCTACCTCCTCCTCAGGGCTAGGAACCACTAGGAGTCGGCATGGAGATCTTCGCAGCGCCCACCCACATCGATCCAACTGAGCAAGAGCGCGCTACACGCCGCGCTCGAGTCCTCACGACGCGAGCACCACGGTGAGCGCGACGCGCCCCGAGGGCCGCTCCGACCGGCCATCAGCTCCCATCGTTGCGACACGCACCGTGAAGGTCGTCCGCGCAGCCGGCACCAACGACGCCGACGTCGTGCGCAGCCCCGTCTGGTTGCGCACCGTTCTCGCCTTCGCTGACGACTGCGGCATCCGCGCAGTTCCCCGCCACTCAAGGCAGAGGCGGGATCGCATGCGGTCCCGCCGGCGGGGACATCGCCCCGGCAGTCGTCCGCACCTGCGGGCGGCTGGGCCCTCGGCGCGCCGACGTCCCGGCAGGTAAGCGCCATGCCAGGAACCGGCGCCAGTCAGGGGTTGTGCAGGAAGGCGTTCCAGGCCGCGGTGATCGACCGGTCACTCATCACGTTTTGCCGGCGGACAGAAAGAGCACTCGCTCAATCAAGTTCAGCGGATCACGTGAACCCGTACACGGTCGGGTCGATCGCAGCGGCTGCGTTCGTGTACTCCACCGAGTCGAGCAGCAGCAAGGTCGCCCGCTTCGATGCCGGGTACGTCGTGTCGCTGCTGTTCGACCGGCTGGATCCGGACGACCTCGTGTTCGTCGGCATGGACACCTACATCACGGTCGATGTGCGTCGTCGTGTTGCGGAGAACTGCACACACGAACGCGAGAGCGTCGACGCGTTGGGGCGGTCGATAGCGCGAGCCGTGCGAGCGAACCCTGACTTGTTGCGCATCGAGATGCCCGTCGTGGCACCGTCGAGGTCATCCATCGGTCGGCGGTGGCTCTGATGGCACGCGGGCAACGCCGGGCGAGCTACGACCGTCACCGCGACGTCCGTCACCAGGACTCCGCGCAACGCGTCGTCGTCAAAGAGCAGGAGCGAGCGGCAGCGGACACCCGCGACAAGCAGGTCACCCTGGTGGTCTCCCGTTACACCTCGCGGCGACTGTCCCCACCACAGATGGCCCCGTTCCGGGAGTTCCTCCTGCCCGTGTTCCTCGGGACCGACCTGTCCGCTGACGCGGTGAAGCGGGTACTGCCGTTCTTTGCGGTACTCCTCGCACCAACGATCCGTCAGGGTCAGCCGCTAGTGATGCGGGAAGTGTTCGACTCGCGTGCAGTCGCTCACTTCTTGGAGGTCGAGGGCCCCAAGGTTTCTGAACACCAGGCGAGCCGTATCGCATCCGCGGTACGGAAGATCGCGCGAACGTACCGGTTGTCTGGATACACCGGCTTCGAGAGGACGCACAGCCGGCCGAAGCGACTGAAGGGCTACCCCGACGATCTCGCCGCACGGCAGTACACCGCGGCGTCCCGGCTGCCCGTCCCATGGCGACGTGAAGCACTGACGCTTCTTGATCTCGGCTACGGGGCAGGTGCGCGACCGAAGCAGGCACGCGCGGTGCAAGGTCGTGACGTCCGCCGTGACCGCGGTCTCGTCGCGGTCACCCTCGTCGGCTTCCACAAGGACGACCCGACCGTGAACCGGCCCGTCCCAGGTGCACCGGGGGAGCGGTTGCTGGAGGCCGCGACGCTCGTCGGACCGGACGGGTTCCTTGTCTGTGATGGTCGCGCCCGCTCGTGGGCCTTCGAGGACGTCATCGAACACATGCACGCTGTGGAGCCGTCGCTCGGGCGCTTCCGTATCCAACGTGCAGCCGACAACTGGTTCGCTCGAGCGATCAAGGTCACGCCGGTCATGGCGGTGCTGACGTCCATGCAGCTCGCCCCTAGCAGCAAGACGGTCACCGACATCCTCGGCGGGATGGAGCAGGTGTCTGCGCTCGAGTCGTTCCAGATGTTGACGTCCGTGCCCCCGGCACCGTTCGCGGACCGTGACCAGTGATGGTCAAGCGACTCGCGAAGTGGGTCGCCGAGACCTGGCATGAGGAAGCGTTCCGCCTCGCAGTGCTCATCCTCGACCGGTCACAGCTCGACCTCTATATAGAGGAGCTCGTCGCGCTTCGACACCCGAAGACGCAACCGGGCACGCGCGGACCGGGTCGCCCGCGGCGCCGTACCTACACGATCCGGGCGATGCTCGCCGCCGAGATCATGTGCCTCGCGGACGGAAGGCAACTCACGCTCGCGAACATGTTGCACGTCATCTGGCACCTCACACCCGACCAGCTCGCGAACGTCGGCATGGTCGACCAGATCCAAGACAGCGAACGCGCGCTCATGAGCGTCCCGGGTTTCCGCTCGAACGAGTATGAACGCCTACAGCATCAGTACGACCTGATGTTCGCGCCGATCGACACGTCACCTCACCGTCGCATGATGAGGGAGCCGAATCGCGTGCGGACGAGACGACTGGCGACGTTGACGAAGGAGCGCCGCGCCGAACTGGACCAGCGTGAAACGAACCTCACCCAGGTGCACACCCTCATCATCAAGGCCGGTTGTGAAGGGGCCCGCCCTGAGTTTTACCGCGGGCACGCACAGTTGGACGAGACATGGTTCGACTCCTGGGCGCGAATCGAAGGGACGGGAACACGCCAGGACAAGCTCGGAGGAGCAGACCCCGAAGCGGCGTGGCGACACGACAAGAAGCACGAGTACTCCAAGTACGTGCACATGTTCGTCTTCACGCAGATGGCAACGATGCCGTACGAACGGCGGGTCCCGAACGTCGTCACAGGCATGCGAGCACGACCTGCCAAAAAAGAATCGGACGTTCAAGCGGCCGTAGCGGCGGTCCGCATGCACATAGCGAACGGTTTCGGCCCGACGCCCGGGCGCCCTGGACGCATCTACACCGACCGCGGATATTCAGAGAAGCTGTTGTTCGCGGCTGCGATGCTTGACGTGGGGTACCAGGTGGTGTCCTCCAACGAGCAGCCAGCCCCGAGCAAGGGCTTCATCCGCCCCGAGGGGCCGTTGCTCATCGGAGCGAAGTTCGCATGCCCGGCCGCGATCAAACTTCTAAAGCACCGCAACCTCGAACCAATCGATCCTGACAACGCCACCCCGGCCCAACTCCGAGAACGCCAGGACATCATTGACGCGATCCGCCCGTTCATCATGCCGACGAACGGCAAGCCGCGGCTCCTTCCTGCAACGTCGAAACATCCGGCCCGAGCGGTGATCTCTCTGGTGTGTCCCGCAAGCGCTCGACAGTGCGACTGCCCGATCGTTAACGAACTGGAGGACCCGACTGCCCGACTCCCGTACGCGTACGACGCGCCAGACAAGGAGGACGTGGAGCATCTGCCGCGGACGTGCCAGTCTACGTATTCGTCCGTGACGGTCCCGGTGACGTTCCTGAAGAATCTTGACCAGATGCTTCACGGGTCCTTCGAGCACGCCGATCACATGATGAACATCCGCTCCGCGAACGAACGCCCCCACGGGTACATGAAGCGACGAGACATGGGATCTTTCAGCCGGGACTCCATCGTGATGATGGGCCGCGCGCGGGTCTCCGTCGCCGTCGCGATCGTCGTCGCACTCCTCTCCATCGGCGAGCTCGAAGCGATCAACGCCAAGCCCGGCAACAGCGTCCACAACCTGCCTCACACCCCAAGGCTCGCCGCCGCCCGCCAGCGCAACCAGCAGATCGCCGACGAACGTCACCGCAACCCCTGACGTTGGAGATCTGACGACGGCCCGTGGCAGGCCCGGAGGTGCACCCGGGCCATCCGTCGACGCTCGATCCGACAACGACGCAGGTCAGGACGGCGCCTTGGACAGGCTCGCGTTCGGAGCCGCTCAGTACGTTGGAGACCTGACAGGATCAGAATGGAAGGCGATTGCAAGCCGCCTCCCCACCAGGCAACGCGAAGCATTCAGCACGAGCGCCCGTCGGCGCGCGCGGAGCGGTCCGCGTCGGCGCCGCGCGACGAGCCACGCGGGCGCCGCGCGACGAGCCGCGCACCTGACCCGCGCCGCGACACCCGGAAGGGCCTGCGGACGAAGCAGGACGAACCCGGTCGACCCGGCACCGCGATCGCCCGTCCGACCCCCGCACGACCCGTGGTCGGCAGCGGACGGCGCGGGGGGCCCTCCGCGCGGCGGTAGAGTGCACTCGCGCCAGATCCGCCGCCCGAGCCTTCGGGCAGTCCGCGAGGAGCACCCACAGGTGACCACCCCCCGCCCAGCCGCCGTCGTCGTCCTCGCCGCAGGTGAGGGCACCCGGATGCGCTCGGCGACACCCAAGGTCCTGCACACGATCGCCGGCCGGAGCCTGCTCGGGCACGCGCTCGCTGCGGCCCGCCGGCTCGAGCCGGCGCGGGTGACCGTCGTCGTCCGCCACGAACGGGAGCGCGTCGCCGCGCACGCCCGCGAGCTCGACCCCACGGTCCTGCTCGCCGACCAGGACGCGATCCCGGGGACGGGCCGCGCGGTGCAGTGCGCGCTGTCGGTCCTCGACGCCGCGGCCCAGGCCGAGCAGGCCGCCGCGGTCGACTGCCCCGGCAGCAGCGGCAGCGCCGCGGGCCTGCAGGTCGAGGGCGCCGTCGTCGTGCTCGCGGGCGACGTCCCGCTGCTCGACGGCGACACGCTCGCGGAGCTGCTCGCCGCGCACGTCGCGGACGCCAACGCCGTGACGGTGCTCACGACCGAGGTCGACGACCCGACGGGCTACGGCCGCATCCTGCGCGAGGCGGGCACGGCCGACGTGCTCGGGATCGTCGAGGAGAAGGACGCCGACGAGTCGCAGCGCGGGATCCGCGAGATCAACTCGTCGGTCTACGTCTTCGACTCGAGCGTGCTCCGCTCGGCGCTCGGCCGGCTGGGCCGCGACAACGCGCAGGGCGAGGTCTACCTGACCGACGTGCTCGCGATCGCGCGGGCCGACGGCGGGCGCGTGCGCGCGCTGCGCACGGACGACCCGCTGCTGGTCGAGGGCGTCAACGACCGCGTCCAGCTCGCGGCGCTGCGTGCGGAGCTCAACCGCAGGCTGCTCGAGGACTGGATGCGTGAGGGCGTCACGGTCGTCGACCCGGCGACCACGTGGGTCGACGTCGACGTCGAGCTCGCGCGCGACGTGACGCTCCTGCCCGGCACCCAGCTGCACGGCGCCACGTCCGTCGGCGAGGGCGCGACCGTCGGCCCCGACACGACGCTCACGGACGTCACGGTCGGCGCGGGCGCGAGCGTCGTGCGCACGCACGGCTCCGGCGCGGTCGTCGGCGCGGGTGCCACGGTGGGGCCGTTCGCCTACCTGCGGCCCGGCACGGACCTGGGCGACCGCGGCAAGATCGGCACGTTCGTCGAGACCAAGAACGCGCAGATCGGCGAGGGCTCGAAGGTCCCGCACCTGTCGTACGTCGGTGACGCGACGATCGGCGTCGAGACGAACATCGGTGCCGCGAGCGTCTTCGTGAACTACGACGGCGTGAACAAGCACCGCACGACGATCGGCTCGTACGCCCGCACCGGCTCGGACAACATGTTCGTCGCGCCGGTCACGGTCGGCGACGGCGCGTACACCGGGGCGGGCAGCGTCATCCGGCGCGACGTCCCGCCGGGGGCGCTCGCCGTGAGCGCGGGCCCGCAGCGCACGATCGACGCGTGGGTCCTGCGCGCACGCGCCGGGACGCCCGCCGCCGAGGCCGCCGCGC
>NZ_JBFTER010000092.1:0-20733 GCF_047229345.1 Cellulomonas jepli
GCGGCGACCTTGCGGGTCGCGCGGCGAGCGGCCGCCTGGGCGACCGGCGCCGCGGCCGGCTCGGTCACGACCGGGGCCGGGCTCGGGGCCGCGACACCCTCGGCCTTCGTGGCGGTGCTCGCGGCGACGTCCCGCGCGCCCGGCGCCTGCGAGGCGTCCTGCGGAGCGGACGCGTCCGGCGGTGCGGCGACCTTGCGGGTCGCGCGGCGCCGTGCGGGCTTCTTGGCCGGCGCCGTCCCCTCCGTGCCGGCCGCGTCCTCGCGGCCCGTGGCGTCGTTCGGGGCTTCGTTGCTGGGGGTTCCTGCGGTGTCGAAGGTCACGCGGGGTGCTCCTGTGTGCCCGACGGGTGCCGTCCACACACCTCGGCGCCCACGGGCGGTCAGTCGTCGCTCGCGCGGTGCGCTGCGACGGAAGTCGTCGGTCGCGGCTGGCTGCACAGGCGGTCGGCGCCATCGCCCTGCCTGCTCGTCGAGCGGGTCCCGTTGCGGGGCCCGGCGGAAAGCCGGCGGCGCCTGGCGAGCGCGATGCGCTGGTGCGGCGAGCACGGTCACGGTGTCGGGGCGGTGTGGGCGCCCCGGAACCGCGTTCAGTATCGCACAGGCACCGTCCGGGGCCCTCAGCGACACGGTCCGGTGTGACGACGTCGCGTCAGCAAGCGGGACCTTGGTCCCAGGGTCCCGGGCGCCGCCGACCTAGCGTCGGAGGCGGTCCTGGGCGTCACCGCCGGACCGGTGCACGCGCCCCACCACGGGTGCGTGGACCCGCCGCCGCTCGACCCGACGGAGACCCCGCGTGGAAGCCCTCGACCTGGCCCGCTGGCAGTTCGGTGTCACGACCGTCTACCACTTCATCTTCGTCCCGCTCACGATCGGGCTCTCCCCGCTCGTGGCGCTCATGCAGACGTTCTGGGTGCGCACCGGCGACGAGCGGTGGCTGCGCCTGACGAAGTTCTTCGGGAAGCTGTTCCTGATCAACTTCGCGATCGGCGTCGCGACGGGCATCGTGCAGGAGTTCCAGTTCGGCATGAACTGGAGCGAGTACTCGCGCTTCGTCGGCGACGTGTTCGGCGCGCCGCTCGCGATGGAGGCGCTCGCCGCGTTCTTCGTCGAGTCGACCTTCCTCGGCCTGTGGATCTTCGGCTGGGACAAGCTGCCCAAGAAGCTCCACCTCGCGTGCATCTGGGCCGTCGCGCTCGCGACGAACCTGTCCGCGTTCTTCATCCTCGCGGCGAACTCCTGGATGCAGCACCCGGTGGGCGCCGTGCTGAACACCGAGACGGGCCGCGCCGAGATGGTCGACATCGTCGCGGTGCTCACGAACCCGACCGTGCTCGCCGCGTTCCCGCACACGATCACCGCCGCGCTGCTGACCGCCGGCACCTTCGTCGCGGGGATCGCGGCGTGGTGGATGGTCCGGACGGTGCGCCGCGGCGACGTGGACCTCGCGCGCACGGTCTACCGCCCGGCCGTCGTGCTCGGCACGATCACGATGCTCGTCGCCGGCGTCGGCCTCGCAGTCACGGGCGACTGGCAGGCCAAGCTCATGTTCGTCCAGCAGCCCATGAAGATGGCCGCGGCCGAGGCGCTGTGCGAGAGCACCGACGGCGCGGCGTTCTCGATCCTCGCGATCGGCGACCTCGCGAACGACTGCGACGGCGTGAGCCACCTCATCGAGATCCCGGGCATGACCGCGTTCCTCGCGACGGGCGAGTTCGACGCGCCGCTCGACGGCGTGCACGACCTGCAGGCGCAGTACGAGGAGAAGTACGGCGCCGGCGTCGACTACACACCGAACCTCGCGGTCACGTACTGGAGCTTCCGGCTCATGATCGGCATGGCCGCGGGCTCGGCGCTGCTCGCGGTCGCGGTGCTGTGGTTCACCCGCCGCGGCCGGGTCAGCGACAACCCGTGGCTCGCCCGGATCGCGCTCGCGGCGATCCCGACGCCGTTCCTCGCGTCGGCGTTCGGCTGGATCTTCACCGAGATGGGCCGCCAGCCGTGGGTCGTGGTGCCGAACCCGAACCCGAGCGGCGTCGACGGCGTGTGGCTGCTGACCGCGCGCGGCGTCTCGACGGTCGTGAGCCCGGCGATGGTGATCACGTCCATGGCGGCGTTCACGCTGCTCTACGGCGTGCTCGCGGTGATCTGGTTCCGGCTCATGCACCGCTTCGCGGTCGAGGGTGTCGCGGCGTCCGAGCACGACCCGAGCCCCGAGGCGCGCACCGACGACCCCGACGACCCGGACTCCGCGGCCGACCGCCCGCAGTCCTTCGCGTACTGAGGCAGGGAGACGACATGGAGCTCACGACCGTCTGGTTCCTGCTCATCGCCGTCCTGTGGACCGGCTACCTCGTCCTCGAGGGCTTCGACTTCGGGGTCGGCATGCTGCTGCCCGTGCTCGGGCGCCGGAGCAACACGGACCGCCGCGTCATGATCAACACGATCGGCCCGGTCTGGGACGGCAACGAGGTCTGGCTGCTCACCGCGGGAGGCGCGACGTTCGCGGCGTTCCCCGAGTGGTACGCCACGATGTTCTCCGGCTTCTACCTGCCGCTCCTGCTGATCCTGCTCGCGCTGATCGTCCGGGTCGTGGCCTTCGAGTGGCGCGGCAAGATCGACGACGACCGGTGGCGCGCGCGGGCGGACCTCGCGCTGACCGTCGGCTCGTGGGTCCCCGCGGTGCTGTGGGGCGTCGCGTTCGCGAACATCGTCCGCGGCGTCGAGCTCGACGCCGACCACCAGTACGTCGGCGGGTTCGTCGCGCTGCTCAACCCGTTCGCGCTGCTGGGCGGTGCGGTCACGGCGCTGCTGTTCCTCACGCACGGCGCGGTGTTCCTCGCGCTGAAGTCGGCCGGCGACGTGCGGGAGCGCGCCGGTGTGCTGGCCGCTCGGCTCGCCCCGGTGACGCTCGCCGTCACCGCCGCCTGGGCCGTGTGGGCGCAGCTCGCGTACTCCGTCGCGTGGACGTGGGGCGCCGTCGGGCTCGCCGCGGCCGCGCTGCTCGTGCTGGTCCGGGCGACCCGCGAGCGGCGCGAGGGGTGGGCGTTCGTCGCCTCGGCCGTCACGATCGTCGCCGCGGTCGTGCTGATCTTCGGGTCGCTGTTCCCCGACGTGATGCCCGCCTCCGACCCGTCGAACTCGCTGACGGTGACCAACGCGTCGTCGACCGACTACACGCTGACGGTCATGACCTGGGTCGCGGCGGCGCTCACGCCGCTCGTGCTGCTCTACCAGGGCTGGACGTACTGGGTGTTCCGGAAGCGGGTCTCGGCGGAGCAGATCCCGGCGAGCGTGGGCCTGACCTTCGCGCGCCGCGGGTCCGCCGATGCGGGCGTCGCTGCGGCGGGCGCGTCGGGCTCCGGCGACGGCCCGGGGGACGACGTGGGTCGTCCGACCCCGTCGTGAGTCACCCCGTCGTGGGACAGCCCTCGCGAGTCACCCCGTCGTGAGACACCTCGTCGTGAGACGCGGCCTCTCGTGAAGCCGCTCGACCCCCGGCTGCTGCGGCACGCCCGCGCCGCGCGCCGCTACATCGCCCTGACGGTCGTGCTCGGCGTCCTCGTCGCCGGGCTGGTCGTGGCGCAGGCGCTCCTGCTCGCGCACGCGCTCGCCGCCGCGGTGCACGACGGCGCGACGCTCCCCGAGATCGCCCCGCAGGTCGCCTGGCTCGCCGGCGTGGTCGCGGTGCGCGCGGTGCTCGCCGGCGCTCAGGAGCGGTTCGCGCACCGGGCGGCGACGCGCGTGATCGGTGACCTGCGCGCGCAGGTCGTCGAGCGGTCCGCGCTGCTCGGTCCGCGCTGGACGGCCGAGGGCGACGGGTCCCGCGTCGTGACGCTCGCGACCCGCGGGCTCGACGCGCTCGAGCCGTACTTCGTGCGGTACCTGCCGCAGCTCGTGCTGGCGGCCACGGTGACCCCGGCGACGCTCGTCGTGATCCTCGGGCTCGACTGGGTCTCCGCGGCGATCGTGGGCGGCACGATCCCGCTCGTGCCACTCTTCATGGTGCTCGTCGGGCGGCTCACCCAGGGTCGCTCGGAGCGCGGGCTGCGCGTGATGCAGCGGCTCGGCTCGCAGGTGCTCGACCTGCTGGCGGGCCTCGCGACGCTGCGGGCGTTCGGGCGCGAGCTCGGACCCGTGGCGCGCGTGCGCGAGCTCGGCGACGCGCACCGCCGCGCGACGATGGCCACCCTGCGCGTGGCGTTCCTGTCCGGCATGGTGCTCGAGCTGCTGACCACGCTGTCCGTCGCGCTCGTGGCCGTCGGCATCGGGCTGCGGCTCGTGTACGGCGAGCTCGACCTCGTCACGGGGCTCGCGGTGCTCGTGCTCGCGCCCGAGGTGTACCTGCCGCTGCGCCAGGTCGGCGCGCAGTTCCACGCGTCGACCGACGGCGTCGCGGCCGCGGAGCAGGTGTTCGCGGTGCTCGAGACCCCCCTGCCCCCGCGCGGCGGGCACCCGGCGCCGGACCTGCGGACCGCGTCGGTGCGGCTGCGCGGCGTCGGGGTGCGGGCGCCCGGTCGCGACGTGCTGGCACCCGCGGGCCTCGATCTCGACGTGCGGCCCGGCACGGTGGTCGCGCTCACGGGTGCGAGCGGCGGCGGGAAGACGACCGCGGTCGACGTGCTGCTCGGCCTCGTGGCCGCGGACCTCGGCACGGTCGAGGTCGTCGGCCCGGGCGGGGCGACGCTGCCGCTCGCCGAGCTCGACCCGGCGACGTTCTGGGCGCAGGTCGCCTGGCTCCCCCAGCGTCCGCTGCTCGAGCCGGGGACGCTCGGTGAGGTCGTGACCGGGGGCGTCGACGTGGGGCCCGCCGAGCGCGACGCCGCAGCGGCGCTGACGGGGCTCGACGCGGTCGTGGCGGCCGCACCGCTCGGCTGGGACACCCCCTGCGGCCGCGGCGGCGACGGGCTGAGCGTCGGGCAGCGCCAGCGCGTCGCCCTCACGCGTGCGCTGCTCGGCACCGCCCCGCTCGTCGTGCTCGACGAGCCGACGGCGCACCTCGACGCCGCGGGCGAGCAGGTCGTGCTGGACACCGTCGCGGCCCTGCGCGACGCGGGGCGCACCGTCGTGCTCGTCGCGCACCGGGCGTCGCTGCTCGCGGTGGCCGACGAGGTCGTCGAGGTCCGGCCCGCTGCGCTGCTGGCGGCGCCCGCGCCCGGCGCCGGAGCCGACCGCGCGGAGGTCGACGCATGAGCGCACCCGTGCGTCCCTGGACCGCCGACGACCCCCTGCGCCGGGCGCTCGTGCTGCTCGACGTCGACCGCGCCCGCGTCGGGCTCGCCGTCGGCCTCGGCGTGCTGAGCCTGGGCTCCGCCGTCGCGCTCGCCGCGGTCGCGGCGTGGCTCATCGCCCGCGCGTCGCAGATGCCGCCCGTGCTCGAGCTGTCCGTCGCGACCGTCGCCGTGCGCGCGTTCGGCATCGGCCGCGGCACGTTCCGCTACGTCGAGCGGCTGACCTCGCACGACGTCGCGCTGCGCGGCGTGGCGACGCTGCGCACGACCCTGTACGAGCGGGTCGCGACGGGTCGGGTCGGCACCGCGCTCGCACTGCGCCGCGGCGACCTGCTCGCCCGGGTGGGGGCGGACGTCGACACCGTGGGCGACGCGGTCGTGCGCGGGCTGCTGCCCGCCGCCGTGGCCGCTGTGCTCGGGCTCGGGACCGTCGTCGCGATGGCGCTGTTCCTGCCCGCGGCGGGGCTCGCGCTCGCGGCGTGCCTCGTGCTCGCGGGCGTCGTGTCGCCCGCGCTGGCCGCCCGCGCCGCCCGGACCAGCGAGGCGCAGGCGCTCGACGCACGCGCGGCCCTCGCGAGCGTGTCGCTCGGCGTCCTCGACGCCCCGGGACCGGTGACCGTCGCCGGGCTGCTGCCGCGCGAGCTCGACGCGCTCCGCTCCGCCGACGCGGCCCTCGCCCGGGCGGTCGACGCCGGAGCCCGGCCCACGGCCCTCTCGGCGGCGCTCGGGCAGCTCGCGGTCGGCCTCGCGGTCCTCGCGGCGCTCGTGCTCGGCGTCCCGGCGCTCACCGCCGGCACGGTCGCCCCGGTCGACCTCGCGGTGCTGGTCCTCACGCCGCTCGCGGCGTTCGAGGCGACGGCCGTCCTGCCCGCGGCCGCGATCCAGGTGCAGCGCTCGCGCGCGGCGGCGGCCCGCGTGCTGGCGCTGCTCGACGAGGCGGCGGACGGGACGTCCACGGCGGACGCGACGCCGGGCGGGCCCGGACGCGGGCAGTCGCTGGGTGCCGGCGCCGCCGGGCCCTCGGCCGCGCCGGACACCTCCGGACGGGCCGCACCGGCGTCGCACGACACCTCCGCGGGTGCCGCCCGTGTGCTCGACGCCCCCGACCGCGCCCCCACCGTGCCGCCCGGTGAGGGTGCCGCCGAGCACGGGGCGCACGCCCGGTCCGCCACGCTCACCGCGCGCGACCTCGTGTGCGGCTGGCCGGACCGCGAGCCCGTCGTGCGTGGTCTCGACCTCGACGTGCGCCCGGGCCGGTCGGTCGCGGTCGTCGGGCCGAGCGGCACCGGCAAGACGACGCTGCTGCTCACGCTCGCGGGACTGCTGCCGGCACGTGGCGGGAGCCGCGCGCTCGGCGGGGTGCCGCTCGACGCCCTGCCGCGCTCCGAGGTGACGTCCCGCGTCGTGCTCACGACCGAGGACGCGCACGTGTTCGAGACGACGGTCCTGGAGAACCTGCGCGTCGCGCGCGGCGACGTGACCGAGGACGACGCGCGGGCCGCGCTCGACCGGGCCGGGCTCACCGCGTGGCTCGCGGGCCTGCCCGACGGCCTCGCCACGCCGCTCGGCGCCGACGGCCGCAACGTCTCGGGCGGTGAGCGCCGCCGGCTCCTGCTCGCGCGGGCGCTGCTCTCCCGCGCGCCGCTCCTGCTGATCGACGAGCCCGCGGAGCACCTCGACACCGCGACCGCCGACCGGCTCGTCCGTGACCTGCTCACCACCGGCACCGACCCGATCCCCGCCGGCCCGGGAGCCCTCGCGGCCCCGTCCGCCCGCGGTGTCGTCGTCGTGACGCACCGCCTCTCCGCGCTCGACGCCGCCGACGAGGTCCTCGTGCTCCGTGACGGTCGCGTCGCGGCACGCGGCACGCACGCGGAGCTCCTCGCCCGGGACCCGGGCTACCGTGAGGCGCAGGCACGGGAGCGGCACGAGCAGCAGGAGGACCGATGACCGACGCGGTGACGCGAGCGCCTCGGCCGGCCCCACCGGCGGACGCGGCGCGGGACAGCGACGTCGTCACCGGCGACGGCCTCACCGACCTGCTGAACGCGGTGCTGTCGGTCGCGAGCGGGCTCGACCTGCGCGGCGTCATGGAGCGCTTCGTCAAGGTCAGCGCCGAGCTCACCAGGGCGCGGTACGGCGCGATCAACGTGCTCGACGCGCGCGGGGCGTCGACCACGTTCGTGCAGACCGGGATGCCGACGTCGATCGCCGAGATGATGAGCAACCCGCCGCACTCGATCGGCGTGCTCGGCCGCATCCCCGCGCACGGCGTCCTGCTGCTCGACGACCTCACGCAGCACCCCGCGTTCCGCGGCTTCCCCGCCAACCACCCGCCGATGGGCTCGTTCCTGGGCGCCGCGGTGCGCGTGCGCGAGCAGGTCTACGGCTACCTCTACCTGTCCGAGAAGGACGGCGGCTTCACGCGGGCCGACGCCGACGTCGTCGTCGCGCTCGCCGCCGCCGCGGGCATCGCGGTCGCCAACGCGCAGCTCTACGCCGACGCGGCGCGCCGCGAGCACTGGCTGCGCGCCGGTCAGGACATCACGACGATGCTGCTCTCGGGCGTCGACGAGGAGGAGGCGCTCGAGCACATCGCGGCGACGGCCCGCGAGGTGGCGGGCGCCGACACCGCCGCGCTCGCGCTCCCCGGGGTCGGCGGCGAGCTCGTCATCGAGCTCGCCGACGGGCACGCGGCCGACAGCCTCATCGGGGCGGTCATGCCGCGCGACGGGCGCTCGTGGGCCGTGATGGACGAGGGCCGTGGCCTGCTCGTCGAGTCGCTCTCGAAGTCCCGCGTGGTGCGGGTCGCGCCCATGCGCGCGTTCGGGCCGGCGCTGTTCGCGCCGCTCCAGACGTCCGGGCGCGGGGTCGGCGTCCTCATCGTGCTCCGCCGCATCGGCAGCGCGCCGTTCGAGCCGAGCGACCTCGTCACCGCGGAGTCGTTCGCCGCGCAGGCCGCCCTCGCGTTCGTGCTCGCCGAGGCGCGCCACGCGCAGGACGTCGCGGCGCTGCTCGACGAGCGCGAGCGCATCGCGCGCGACCTGCACGACCTCGCCATCCAGCAGCTCTTCGCGACCGGCATGCAGCTCGAGACGGTCCGCCGCCGGGCCGCGCGGGGCGTCGACCCGAGCGAGCTCATGGGCATCGTCGAGGACGCGCTCGACAACGTCGACGGCTCCGTCCGGCAGATCCGCCAGATCGTCTACGCGCTGCGCGACCCCGACGCGGCGACCGGGCTGGTCGAGCGCCTGCGCCGCGAGGCGTCGCTCGCCCGCACCGGGCTCGGGTTCGCGCCGTCGTTCGTCGTCTCGCTCGACGGCACGGTGGTGCCCGACGGCGACTACATCGAGGCCGACCAGCTCGACGCCCGTATCGGCCCCGACCTCACCGACGACGTCGTCGCCGTGGTGCGCGAGGGTCTCGCGAACGCCGCCCGCCACGCGCAGGCCTCGTCCGTGTCGGTGCGCGTCTCGGTGCAGGGGTCGGGGCCCACGGGCCGGGTGCTCGTCGAGGTCGAGGACGACGGCGCGGGCCTCTCGGGCCGCAGCGACCGGCGGTCCGGCACCGGCAACCTCGCCGCGCGTGCCCGCCAGCACGGCGGCACGTTCAGCCTCGGCGCGACGCCCGACGGGCGCGGGGCGCTGCTGTCGTGGGCGGCGCCGCTCGACTGAGCCCTGCTCTCGTGGGTGAGGAAGCGCTGCCGTCGTGGGCGACGCTCGGCCGAGCAGCGCTGCTGTCGTGCGCTCCGCGCAGCACGGCCGCCGTCGCCGCTCCACCCGCCCGGGTCAGTGACCCGTCTCGGCGCGCCACCCGCTGTGCTTGCGCGCGGCCACCCACGCGGCGACCTGGGTGCGCCGCTGGAGGCCCATCTTCGCGAGCAGCGACGTGATGTGGTTCTTGACCGTCTTCTCCGCGACGCCGAGGCGCTCGGCGATCTCCCGGTTCGACATCCCCTCGCCGATGAGGTCGAGCACCTTGAGCTCGCTCGGGGTGAGGTTCTCCGTCGGGTCGTCGTGGCCGGCGCGGCGGCGCGTCACGGTCCGCTCGTCGAGCAGCGTGCGGCCCGCCGCGACGGCCCTGATGACCTCGGTGATCTCGGCGCCCCGGACGCTCTTGAGCAGGTACGCGGACGCGCCCGCGTCGAGCGCGGCGGCGAGTGCGTCGTCGTCGTCGAACGAGGTGAGCACGACGGCCCTGACCTCGGGCTGCGTCGCGCGGACCTGGGTCATGAGGTCGATCCCCGTGCCGTCGGGCAGCTGGAGGTCGACGAGCAGGATCTGCGGACGCACGAGCCCGGCGCGCCGCACGCCGTCGGCGACCGAGCCCGCCTCGGCGATCACGGTCATGCCCTCGGCCCGCTCGACGACCTCCGCGATGCCCCGCCGCACGACCTCGTGGTCGTCGACGATCATGACGCTGATCGGGCGGTCGTTCGCGGCGGGCGGTGTCGTGGGGGGCACCGTGGCATCGTACCGAGGAGGAGCCGCCGGGCGGCCCACGACCCGCACCCACGACGCACCGAAGGACGCCATGACCACCGTGCTGCTCCCGACCGGGCTCGACCTGGACCCCACGCTCCCCCACGGCGTCGAGGCCGCGTGGTACGACCCGCGCGAGCCCGTGCCCGAGGAGCACGTCGACGCCGAGGTGCTCGTCGTGTGGGCGAGCCCCGCCCGCGTGCTCGAGGACGCCGCACGCCGCCTGCACCGGCTGCGCTGGGTCCAGACGTTCGCCGCCGGGCCCGACGCCGTGCTCGGGGCGGGCTTCGGGGAGGACGTGGTCGTCACCTCGGGCCGGGGCCTGCACGACGACCCCGTCGCGGAGCACACGCTGGCCCTGCTCCTCGCGGGGATCCGCGCGCTGCCCGACCTCGTGCGCGCGCAGGACGAGCACCGGTGGGCCCGCGAGCTGACCGGCAACCACCCGGGACGGCCCGCGGACGCGCTGCGCACGCTCTCGGGCGCGCATGTGCTCGTCTGGGGCTTCGGGTCCATCGCGACGCGGCTCTCCCCGCTCCTGACCGCGCTCGGCGCGCACGTGACCGGGGTCGCGACGACCGCCGGCGAGCGCGCCGGCTACCCGGTGCTCGCGGCGTCCGAGGTGGCCCGGGCGCTGCCGACCACCGACGTGCTGGTCGCGATCCTCCCGGCGACCGAGGCGACGCGGCACGCGATCGACGCGGACGTGCTCGCCCGGCTCCCCCGGCACGCGTGGGTCGTCAACGTCGGGCGCGGCTCGACGCTCGACGAGGCGGCGCTGCTCGACGCGCTGCGCGGCGACCGGCTCGGCGGCGCGGCGCTCGACGTGTTCGAGACCGAGCCCCTGCCCGCCGACTCGCCCCTGTGGTCCGAGCCCCGCGTGATCGTCAGCCCGCACGCCGCGGGTGGCCGGCCGGTGGACCCGGGCGGGCTGCTGACGGAGAACCTCGCACTGTTCGTCGCCGGGCGGCCGCTGCGCAACACCGTCACGCGCTGAGCCGGGCCGGCGACCGGCGGGCCCGGACCGCGGGACGACGCACCAGGGCCGGGTCGGTCCGGTGGGGCGGCAGCCGCCGCGACGGCTCAGAACCGCGCGTTGCGGGGCCGCGGCTGGCAGACCGGGCAGGTGAACGACGAGCGGTTCATGAACTCGTCACGGCGCACGAGCGTCCCGCAGCGCGGGCACGGCTTGCCGACCTGCCCGTACACCGCGAGGGACCGGTCGAAGTACCCGGACTGCCCGTTGACGTTGACGTAGAGCGCGTCGAAGCTCGTGCCGCCCTGCGCGAGCGCGGCGCGCATGACCTCGGCGGCGCCGTCGAGCGCCCGCTCGACCTCGGCGCGCCGGAGCGTCTCGGTCGGGCGCGCGTAGTGCAGCCGCGCGCGCCACAGCCCCTCGTCGGCGTAGATGTTCCCGATCCCCGACACCAGCGTCTGGTCGAGCAGCGCGCGCTTGATGCCGGTGCGCCTGGCGCGGAGCCGGCGCACGAGGCCGTCGCGGTCGAGCGCGGGGTCGAGCAGGTCGCGCGCGATGTGCACCGCCGGCTCGGGGAGCAGCGGCAGGTCGGACCCGAGGCCACCGGGGGCCCCGTCGGGGGTGGGCACGAGGTCCGTGACCGACAGGTGGCCGAAGGTCCGCTGGTCCACGAAGTCGAGCGCGCCCCCGTCGGACAGGCGCACGCGGACGCGCAGGTGCGGGTGCGGGGCGCCCTGCTCGAGCTCGGCGGCGGAGCGCACGAGGAGCTGCCCGCTCATTCCGAGGTGCGCGAGCAGCGCCGCGTCGGGGTGGTCGGTGCCGGGCGCGTCGAGCACGACCCAGAGGAACTTGCCGCGGCGCACCGCCGCCTCGAAGCGGCGACCGGCGAGCCGGCCGGCGAGGTCGAGCGGTCCGCCGACGTGGCGCCGGACGCTGTAGTCGCGGTGCACCTCGACCGTCGCGACCGTCCGGCCGAGCACGTGACGGGCCAGGCCGTCGCGGACGGTCTCGACCTCGGGCAGCTCGGGCACGGGCCCTCAGGAGGCGGGCGCGGGCGCGGGTGCCGTCGCGGGCGTGCCGGCGACGGCCGAGCCGTCGTCGTCGGCGGGTCCCGCAAGCGTGCCGCCGTCGACGCCCGTCCCGTCCGCAGCGGCGGCACCGGCCGCCGCCCCGCCGGCGAGCGCGACGTCGTCCAGGTCCGCCTCCGCGGGGGTCGGCGCGGTGGCCTGCGACAGCTCCTCGAGCGCGCGGTACGCGGCCGCTGCGGCGTGCTGCTCGGCGAGCTTCTTCGCCGGACCGGTCCCGCTGCCGCGGACCTCGCCCCCGACGACGGCGTGCGCGGTGAACGTGCGCGCGTGGTCGGGTCCGTCACCCTGGACGTCGTAGGAGGGCGCACCGAGGCCGAGCGCCGCGGAGAGCTCCTGCAGGCTGGTCTTCCAGTCGAGGCCCGCGCCCAGGTCGGCGGCGGCCTCGAGCGTGGGACCGACGAGGCGCAGCACCACACCGCGCGCGGTCTCGAGCCCGTGCGAGAGGTAGACGGCGCCGAACAGCGCCTCGAGCGTGTCGGAGAGGATCGAGTCCTTGTCGTGGCCCCCGGTCGCGAGCTCGCCCTTGCCGAGCAGCACGTACGCGCCCAGGTCGAGCTCACGGGCGACCCCCGCGAGCGCACGCTGCGAGACGGTCGCGGCGCGCATCTTGGCGAGCTCGCCCTCGGACTGCGACGGGTGCCCGCGGTACAGCTCCTCGGTGACGACGAGCCCGAGCACGGTGTCGCCGAGGAACTCGAGGCGCTCGTTCGTCGGGATGCCGCCGGCCTCGTGCGCGAACGAGCGGTGGGTCAGGGACAGCACGAGAAGCTCGGGGTCCAGGAGGACCCCGAGCTTCTCGACGAGCTGGGCGGCTGCGAGGCTCATGCGGGCGTCGGTGACGGGTGCACGCGGATCACGGCCGGCGACGTCGGCGTCAGCCGACCTCGTGCTCGCTACGGATGGCCTCGACGTAGCGGCGGTTGTTGTACGCACCGCAGGACGGGCACGCCGTGTGCGGGCGCGTCTGCGCCTTGCACTGCGGGCAGGTGGCGAGCGCGGTGGCAGTGGTCTTCCACTGCGACCGACGCGCACGGGTGTTGCTGCGCGACATCTTGCGCTTCGGAACAGCCACGGCTAGCTCTCTTTCGTGTCGTCTTGCGTGCTCGTCAGGCCACCGAGCGCGGCCCACCGAGGGTCAAGGATCTCATGCGTGTGGTCCGGGTCGTCCGCCAGGCGCGCTCCGCATTCGGAGCACAGTCCTGGGCAGTCGGGCCCGCACAGCGGTTGGAACGGCAGCACAGGGACCACCGTGTCGCGCAGCGCGGGCTCGAGGTCGACCAGGTCGCCCTCGAGCTCACGCACGTCCTCGTCGTCGTCGCCGTCCTCGACCGCGACGGCGGCACGCTCGGGGTAGACGTAGAGCTCCTGCAGGCTGACGTCGACGTCCTCGACGACCTCCTCCAGGCAGCGCACGCACTCCCCGACCGCCCGGCCGCGGACGGATCCGGAGACCAGGACCCCCTCCATGACCGCCTCGAGCCGCAGATCCAGCTCGAGGTCGCTCCCGGCGGGGATGCCGATCACGTCGGTACCGAGGTCCTCGGGTGCCGGGACGGTCCGCTGCACGGTCCGCATCGATCCCGGACGTCGGCCGAGCTCGTGGGTGTCGAGCACGAACGGCGAGCGGGGATCGAGGTGTGTCGCGCGCTGCACGGTCCAGGTTCCCGTCATGAGGTGTCTCGGTCGCGCCATGACCGGCAGGACCAACGGACAACAGTACGGTACGGGCGGCGCTCGCCCAAACCGTCGGCGCGTCGGTCGGCTCAGTCGTCCTCGGAGCCCGAGAGCCGTCCCGCGAGCTTCGCGCGACCGGCCTGCACCTGGCTCAGCACCCGGCCGAGGTCGATCTCGAAGTCGGCCAGGCGCCGGTCGCAGTAGTCGTCGGCGTCGCGGCTGAGCATCTCGGCGGTCTGCTCGGCCTCGCGCACGATCTCGGCGGCCCGCTGACGGGCCTGCGCGACGACCTCCTCGGCGTCCACGAGCTGTGCCGCGCGCTCCCGGGCCCGCGCCAGCAGCGCGTCGGCGTCCGCCTGCGCCTCGACGCGTGCCTGGTCCGCGTCGGCGAGCACCTCGTCGGCGCGGGTGAGCTGCGAGGGCAGCACGTCACGCGCCTGCTCGACGAGGTCGAGCAGCTCGGCCCGGTTCACGAGGACCGAGGACGACATGGGCATCGCGCGCGCGGTCGAGATCGCCGACGCGAGCGCGTCGAGGATGCCCGTGAGCCCCTCGGGCTGCGTCCGGTCCTGCGCCTCCGCGTCACGGTCGTCGTACGTGCTCATCCGGTGCTCCTCCCCGGCGCCGGGCGCACGCCCAGCGCCTCCCGTACCGCCTGCGCCACGGCCGGGGGCACGAGGTCCTCGACCGCACCGCCGAACCGGGCGACGTCCTTCACGAGGGACGACGCGATGTGCGCGAGCGCCGGGTCGCCGACGACGAACACGGTCTCGACGCCCGACAGGTGCCGGTTCATCAGCGCCATCGGCAGCTCGGCGTCGAAGTCCGCCCCGCCGCGCAGGCCCTTGACCACCGCGACCGCTCCCTGCGCCCGCACGAAGTCGGCGAGCAGCCCGACGACCGGCTCGACCCGCACGCCGGCGAGGTCGGCGACCGCCTCCCGGGCCAGCCGCACGCGCTCCTCGACCCCCAGCAGCGCCGACTTCGAGGAGTTGCTCGCGACACCGACGACGACCTCGTCGAACATCGAGCGCGCGCGGCGCACGACGTCGAGGTGGCCGAGGGTGATCGGGTCGAACGACCCGGGACAGACGGCTGTGGTCACGCGGCCAACCTACGCGAGGCCCCTGCCGGACGTGCGGAACCCCTGCTCACCCGGGTGCGCCGTGGTCCGCGCCGTCACCCTCCTCCTCGCGGGCCGGCTCCGCGAACCACACGCGCGTGTCGCCGTACGCGCGCACGTCGAACCGCTCGACGCCCGGCGGCCAGGTCGGCTCGGCGCCCCGGGCCGCCCGCTCGACGACCACCACGGCGTCCGGGTCGAGCGAGCCGGCCACGCCGAGGAGCACCTGGGCGAGGTCCTCGTCGGACACGTCGTAGGGCGGGTCGACGAGCACCAGGTCCCAGGGCGCGACGGCGGGACGTCCGGCGAAGCGCTCGGCCCGCTCGGCGACGACCGCGACCCGGTCCGTCAGTCCCAGCGACCGGGCGTTGCGCCGGCACACGTCGGCCGCGACGCGGGCGTGCTCGACGAGCGTCGCGTGCGCCGCTCCCCTGCTCACCGCCTCGATCCCGAGCGCGCCCGAGCCCGCGTACAGGTCCAGGACGCGCGCGCCGTCGAGCACCCCCAGGTGCCCCAGCCGGGAGAACAGCGCCTCGCGCACGCGCTCGCTCGTCGGGCGGGTGCCCTTCGGCGGGACCTCGAGGCTGCGGCCACCCACGGTCCCCGCGACCACGCGCGTCACCGCGCACCTCCGGCCGGCGCCGTGGGGTCGCCGGACAGCCCCATCCGCTCGGCGAGCGTCCGGGTGCTCGTCGCGACCGCCACGACCACCAGGCTCAGGACCGTCTGGACCACGACCAGCTCCGGGTGCACGCGCCCGAGGAAAACGCTGACCAGCACCGGGATCAGCCCCAGCACGAGCACGTCGGGGCCGCGCGCCAGCACCGAGGTGACACCCGTCGGGATCGCGCCCATCGGGGTCGCGATCAGCGGGGCCGACCAGTCGGGGGCGGGCCGGTACGCCGCCCGGACCGCCGCACCCGCCCACACCGGCACCGCGGCGACGCCGAGCGCGAGCCAGCCCGGCACGTCCTGGTGCCACAGCCCGACGACGCCGAACGCGACGAGCGACCACGCGGTCATCGCGACCGCGGGCACGACCATGCGCAGGAGCCGCACGTCGCGGGCGCCGAGCGGCAGCAGCCGGTCGAGCACGGGCGCCATCTCCGCACGCCGCGCGCCCTCCGCGGCCGTGGTCGCCGCGACGAAGCCGCCGGCGACGAGCGCGATCGCGAACCCGACGGGGCCCGCGAGCTCGGGGGCCGTGCCGACGAGCGCGGGGACCAGGGCGGTCGCGAGGAGCAGCACGAGCCGGCGCGGCGAGCGCAGCACGACGAGCGCGTCCGCCACGACGAGCGCCGAGGACGGACCGCGGACGAGCCGCAGCCGGGACGCGCGCCGGCGCCGGGGCAGCGACGCGTCGGTCAGCACCCGGCCGAGCTCGCGCGTGTCCAGCGAGACGACCGCGCCGACGGCCTGGCTCGCGACCGCGCCGCCCGCGCGCAGCGAGCGCGACGGGATCCGCTCGAGCCCGCGGTCCACCGCCACGCCGAGCGCGGCGGTCGCGACCGCGAGCCCGACGAGCACGAGCGGCGAGACCACGGGCAGCCCGTCGGGACGCCACCCCGCGACGCCGCTCGCCACCGCGAGGAGCACCGCACCGCCGAGCACGAGGTCGCCGGCGACCGAGGTGGCCCGGCGCGAGACGTCGAGGGTCTGCGCGAGCGACGCCCCGAGCACCACGACGGCCGCGCCGAGGACCGCGGCGAGCACGGTCGACAGGACCCGTCCTGCCGGAGCCGCGAGCACGCCCGCGTCGAGCACGCCCACCACGACGCCGCACACGAGCGCGGCCCCGGCCGGGACGCGGGCCACGGCAGGCCGCAGCAGGCCGCGCCGCTCGACGGGCAGCGGGAGCCACCACGCCGCCTCCGGACCACCCGCGCTCACCGGCCCGAGCCGCCCGGACAGCGAGAGGACGACGCCGGCGAGCCCGACGACGACCGCGACGACGAGCGCGGACAGGCTGAGCCCGGGCAGCGACCACACCGTGGGGCCCGACGCGCTCCCCGCCGCGTCGGGCAGCGCCTCCCGGAGCGTCCCCGTCACCCCCAGGGCGATGCCGATGCCGATCGCGACCATGATCGCCGCGTAGTAGACGTCGCCCAGCAGCTCCCCGATCCCGGCGCCGGCACGTTGGTTCGTCGTCGCGGACGTGAACCGGCGGATCGAGCGCCCCTGAGGCAGCTCGCCGACCTCGAAGCGGCCGACGTCGGTCGCGCCGCTCACCGGGGCGCCTGCGCGATGACGTCCGCGGCGTCGTCGGCGCTCAGCACCGGCGACCCGTCGTCGCCCACGAGCACGGCGGCGTCCGCCACGGCGCGCAGCAGCCCCGGGTCGTGCGTCGCGAGCAGCACCGCGCCGCCGGCGGCCCGCTCGTCGCGCAGGCGCTGCGCGAGCGCGTCCTGCATCCGGCGGTCGAGCCGCTGCTCCGGCTCGTCGAGCACCAGCAGGGTGCGAGGGCGGACGAAGCCCGCGGCGAGCAGGAGGCGACGGCGCTGGCCGGACGACAGCGCCGCGGGCAGCGACGCCGCGTGGGCCGCGAGCCCGAACTCCTCGAGGATCCCGTCGACGACCTCCTGCGCGCCCCGCACGCCGTGGCCGCGCGCCGTGAGGTAGAGGTGCTCCGCGACGGTCAGCGCCGGGAAGTACGCGTCGTCGTCGAGCACGCTCGACACCCGGGTGCGGTACGCGACGTCGCGCTCGTCGACCTCGGACCCGAACACCTCCAGGGTGCCGCCCGCCGGGTCGAGCAGCCCGAGCACCGCGCGCAGGATCGTCGACTTGCCGGACCCGTTGGGGCCGACCAGCCCGAGCACGGAGCCGGGCTCGAGCGTGAACGTCACGGGCGCGCACACCGGCTCGCCGCCGTAGCCGACGAGCAGGTCCTGGGCACGGATCACGGGCGCGGTCGACACGCCGACAGACTACGCAGTGCGTCCCGGAGGCCCCGGACCTGCCCTCCGCCGGCTCACGCCCGGTCGAGGAACTCCTCGCGCTCGCCCGCGAGCTGCCGGTCGATCGCGGCCCGCAGCGCCGGGTGCCCCTCGAGCTCCGGGTCGGCGTCGACGACCCCGCGCGCATCGGTCCGCGCTCGCTCGATGACCTCGCCGTCGCGCGCGACCCGCAGCAGCCGCAGGGAGCTCGCCGCCCCGGACTGCGCGGCGCCGAGCACGTCGCCCTCGCGCCGGAGCTCGAGGTCGACCGCCGCGAGCGCGAAGCCGTCGCCCGTGGACGCGAGCGTCGCGAGCCGGGTCGCCGCCGGGGTGCCCTCGGGTGCGTCGGCGACGAGCAGGCACAGCCCGGGCGCGCTGCCACGCCCGACGCGCCCACGCAGCTGGTGGAGCTGGGACAGGCCGAACCGGTCGGCGTCGAGCACGACCATGACCGTCGCCTCGGGGACGTCGACCCCGACCTCGATGACCGTGGTCGAGACGAGCACGGGCACGCGGCCGGACGCGAAGTCCGCGAGCGCCCGCTCCTTCTCGTCGGACGGCATGCGTCCGTGCAGCTCGGCGACGCCGACGCCCGCGAGCGCCGGGAGCACGCGCAGCTCCTCCGCGACCTGGAGCACGGCCTGCAGCGGCCGCCGGGCGGGGGCCTCGGCCGGCCCGTCGAGGTCGAGCTCGTCGGCGGCCAGCAGGTCGGCGCCGTCCCCCTCGTCGCGCCGCGCGCCGCCCTTGCCCTCGTCGGGGTCGATCCGCGGGCACACCACGTACGCCCGTCCGCCGCGCTCGACCTCCTCGCGCACGCGCCGCCACGTCCGCTCGACCCACGCGGCGTTCTCCGCGGGGACCACGTGCGTCGTGATGCCGCTGCGCCCGGCCGGGACCTCGGTGAGCACCGACGTCTCGAGGTCGCCGAACACCGTCATCGCGACGGTGCGCGGGATCGGGGTCGCGGTCATCACGAGCAGGTGCGGGGTCTGCGCGGCCTTGGCCCGGAGCGTGTCGCGCTGCTCGACGCCGAACCGGTGCTGCTCGTCGACCACCACGAGCCCGAGGTCCGCGAACTGCACGGTCTCCGAGAGCAGCGCGTGGGTGCCGACGACGATGCCGGCCCGCCCGCTCGCGGCGTCGAGCAGGTTCTCGCGGCGCGCCGTCGCCCCCTGGGACCCCGTGAGCAGCGCGACCCGGGTGCTCTGCTCGGCGCCGCCGAGGAAGCCGCCCTCGCCGAGCGGGCCCAGCAGCGCCCGGAGCGTCCGCGCGTGCTGCGCGGCGAGCACCTCGGTCGGCGCCAGCAGCGCCGCCTGCCCGCCCGCGTCGACCACCTGGAGCATCGCCCGCAGCGCGACGACCGTCTTGCCCGAGCCGACCTCGCCCTGCAGGAGCCGCTGCATCGGGTGCGCCGCCGCGAGCTCGCCCTCGAGCTCCTCACCGACCGCGCGCTGGCCCGCGGTGAGCGTGAACGGCAGCTGCGCGTCGAACAGGTCGAGCAGGCCGCCGGCGACCCGCGGCCGGGCGGTGGCGACCGCGCCGACCACGCGGGAGCGGCGCCGCGCGAGCTCGGCCTGCAGCACGAACGCCTCCTCGTAGCGGAGCCGGTCGCGCCCCCGCTGCCAGTGCTCGTCGGTGTAGGGCTCGTGCACGTCGAGGAGCGCCTGGCGCAGGCCCACGAGCCCGTGCCGGGCGCGCACGTCGTCGGGCAGCGGGTCGGGCAGGTCGTCCTCGGTGAGGGGGTCGAGCACGGTCCGCACGCAGCGCTGGATCCGCCACGTGGGCGCTGCGGCGGAGGCGGGGTAGATCGGGATCGGGCGCGACGCCTCGAGGAACGCGCTCGCCTCGTCATCGGCGTCGACGCCGATGAGCTGGTAGTCCGGGTGCGTGAGCTGGCGCTGGCCGCGGTAGTCCGAGACGACGCCGGTGAACAGCCCGGTCCGCCCGGCGACGAGGCGCGTCTCGTGCAGCCGGAGCGCGCCGCGCCGCTTCGCGAAGAACGTGAGGTGGAGCTGGTGACTGCCGTCGGTCACGACCGCCTGGAGCATCGCCCCGCCGCGCGAGCGCATCTCGCGGACCGTGGCCTGGCGGACCTCCGCCATGACGGTCACGTGCTCGCCGACGACCAGGTGCGCGAGGTCCGTGAACGCCCCGGGCTCGGAGTACCGGCGCGGGTAGTGCCGCAGCAGGTCGCCGCTCGTGCGGAGCCCGAGCTTCGCGAGCGGCGCGGCGCTGCGCTCGCCCAGCACCCGGGCCAGCGGCTCCTCGAGCCGGGGCACGGGCCGCACCACGGCGTCGTCGGGCACGCTCATCGCCGACCTCCCCGCAGCACGACGCCGGTGCTGTCGACGACGCCCCGACCCCGCAGCCCGGTGCGGCTCCCCGCACCGGTGCGCGCGCCTGCCCGCTCGTTCACTCGACCCCCATCCAGTACGACGGCACCCCGTCCGCGGGGCCCGCTCCCAGCACCGTGAGCTCCGGGTGGCGCTCGGCGACGCGGTCCTCGAGCTCGGCCCGCGCCGCAGGCGTCACGTCACAGCCGGTCAGCAGCGTGAGCGTCTCCGCCCCGGGGGCACCGCCGTGGTCCGCGAGCAGCGCGTCGACCGCTGCGAGCGCCGACTCGGGTGCGGGGTCGCCCACCTGCGCGGTGCGCAGGCCCTGCAGGCTCCGCAGGCACGCCGCCACGCGCGCGTCCGCCCCGGCACCAGGGTCCGAGCCCGCGAGCGCGAGCGCCGCGACCGTCACGCGCAGCTCGTCGAGCGCGGGCAGCACGTCGATCCTCAGCCCGGCAGCCGCGAGGGTCTCGGCGCACCGGCGCGCGAGCTCGGCCGTCGCCCGGTCACCCGGGAGCACGACGACGTGCGTGCTGCCCGTGTCCGTGACGGCCCGCACGAGGTGCCGCTCGCTCACGGCCGCCCCGTCGCAGCGCACGAGCGTCACGGCGCCGAGCGACGCGAGCGGGCCGGCGAGGTCGACCGAGCCCGTGCACGCGACGACGCCCAGGCCGGTCGGGAGCCCGGTGACGGCTCGGTCCACGAGGAGCCGCACGACGACCTGCTCCCGAGCGCCGAGAGCGGCCCCCGCCACGGCGGCCCCGGGGTCGTCGGTGTGCACGTGGACGTGCCACAGGCCCTCGCCGCCGACGACCGCGACCGAGTCGCCGAGCGCCTGCATCCGCGCGCTGAGCCCGGGTGCGAGGTCGGCCGCGGGGTCGGCGCCGGGCTCGGC
>NZ_JBFTER010000093.1:0-20716 GCF_047229345.1 Cellulomonas jepli
GCTCGGAGATGTGTTTAAGAGACTGGCCGTGCTCTCGGCGCCCGGGATCTCGTGGGACGCGGTCGCCGGGCTCGCCGGCGCGGCGGTCGTGGCGCCGCGCGCCTGAGGTCACGAGGGCGCTCGGGACGCCGCGCCCCGGCCGTCCCTCCCGTCCTGGTGCCGCCCCGGCCGCGTCCACGAGCGGGTGACGCACGTCGGCAAGGCCGACCCGGGCGCGACTACGGTGGAGGCGTGCCCCTGTTCTCGCGTCGACCGTCCCTGCCCGCACCGATCCAGGCCCGGCTCGCGCTGGCGCACGGCGACCGCGTGCTCGTCGCGACGGAGCTCGCCGGCGGCGGGTGGGCGGCGGCGACGCGGCGCGCGCTGTACGTCGTGGACCCGACCGTCGAGCGCCGCCCGTGGGCGGACGTCGACCGGGCGACGCTCGACGCCGACACCTCGACGCTCACGGTCCACTGGGTCACCGGCACGACCCAGGAGCTCGCGCTGACGGGTGCCGGCGCGCCGACGTTCGCCCAGGTCCTCCGCGAGCGCGTGCAGTCCTCGGTCGTGCACAGCGAGAAGGTCCCCGTGAGGGGCGGGGGGACCATCCGCGTCGCCCTGCGCAGGGACGAGGACGGCGAGCTCGTGTCCCAGGTCATCGGCGACGGGACGACCGACCTGTCCGACCCCGCGGTCGCGGCCCTGGTCGACGCCGCGGAGCGTCGCGTCCGGGCCGCCGCGGGACTCGCCGGGTGAGGTCCCGCGGGGTGCGCCGGAGCAGCCCTCAGGGGCTGCTAGAGTTTTCCCCGCGCGATCCCTCGTAGCTCAATTGGCAGAGCATCCGACTGTTAATCGGACGGTTACTGGTTCGAGTCCAGTCGAGGGAGCAACCACGAGAGGCCCCTGACCAGCGGAGACGCTGGGCGGGGGCCTTCGCTCTGCCCGACGCCCGTACGCGCGGTGCACGCCCCTCCCGCGCCCGGCCGGGCTAGCGTCGTCGGTGACCACGACGCAGGCGGAGGGAGCCGAGACATGCGCGGCGACGTGCTCGTGCTGCACACGGGCGGGACGATCGGGATGGTCGAGACCCCGGACGGTCACGCCGCGGTCCCCGGCGCGCTCGCGCCGTACGTCGACTGGATCGTCGAGAGCTCGCGGGGCGAGCTCCCGCCGATCACCTTCCGGGAGCTCGACCGGCCGATCGACTCGGCCAACGCGACGCCGGACGACTGGCTCACGGTCGCGCGGATCCTGCACGACGCGCGCGACGCGCACACGGGCTTCGTGGTCCTGCACGGGACCGACACGATGGCGTACACCGCGTCGGCGCTGTCGTTCCTCCTGCCGTCCTTCGGCCGCCCCGTCGTCGTGACCGGCTCGCAGATCCCCATCGCCCGCACGCGCAGCGACGGACGGCAGAACCTCATCGGGGCGCTCCAGGTCGCGGCCGGGGCCGCCGTGCCCGAGGTCACCCTCCTCTTCGGGGAGGTCCTGCTCCGCGGCAACCGGGCCACGAAGGTCGACGCCTCGGGGCTCGACGCGTTCGACTCCCCGAGGTTCCCGCCGCTCGCGACGCTCGGCATCGACGTCGCGGTGAACCACGCCCTGGTCCGTGTCCCGGACGCGGAGCCACGGCTCGTCTCCGGACCGCTGGGCCAGGTCGCCGCCGTGCGGGTGTTCCCGGGGTTCTCGGCGTCCATCCTGGTGAACCTGTGCAGGCCACCGCTCCAGGGGCTCGTCCTCGAGGCCTACGGCGCCGGCAACGGCCCCTCGGAGGACCGGGACTTCCTCGCGGCGGTCGAGGCGGCGACCGCCGCGGGCATCGTCGTGGTCGTCGTGACCCAGTGCGTGCGGGGGACGGTGCAGCCCGGGGCCTACGCGACGGGTTCTGCGCTGCTGCGCACCGGCGCCGTGCCCGGCTTCGACATGACGTCCGAGGCCGCGCTGACGAAGCTCGCGGTCCTCCTCGGCCAGGGCCTGGACGCCGGGGCGGTCGCCGCGGAGATGCAGCGCGACGTGGCCGGTGAGCTGACGGTGCGGGCTCCGGCCTGAGGGGATGCGAGCGGCCGGCGGCACCGCCCTCGACGATCCCGGCGAGCAGCTGGCGTCAGGCGTCCGCCGCGACCTCACGTCCCGTGGTCGTGACCGCGTCGGCCGGCGCGAGGGCGCGCAGCGCCCAGCCGAGGAGGAGGAAGAGCAGACCGAGCCCGGCGGCCAGGGCCGCGACGCCGAACGCGATGACCGAGGTGAAGAGCGAGCTGCGCAGGAACGACGCGTTCATCACGGTCGCGCGGACCGGGTCGTCCTGGTCGAGCTCGGCGTACGTGAGGCCGCCCGACGCCTCGAGCGCGTGCTTGTTGATGACGTCCGCCTGGACGTAGGCGTCGACGGGGCCGTCCACCGTCTGCCCGGCGAACATCGCGGCGTCCTCGGAGATCGTGATGTTCTCGGCGACGAGCTGGTCGCGGACCACGAACCACGTGGTCGCGCCCGCGACGACGAGGACGATCCCCGCGATCATCACGAGGAGACCGACGAGGCGGACCGGCTTGGCGGTGCTGGACATCGGACTGACCTCCGGGGACGACGGGACAGCGGGGACGACCTCGTTCAGGTTCCGGACGGCGAGCGCCGCCCGGTCACGCGCGGCCGCCGTACCTCAGCAGGAACAGCGCCTCGGCGGTCGCCAGGTGCTCGATCTCCGCGGGGTCGACGCTCTCGTTCGGCGCGTGGATCAGGGCGGCGGGCTCCTCGACGCCGATCAGCAGGATCTCGGCGTCCGGGTACGTCTCGCCGAAGACGTTGCACAGCGGGATGGAGCCGCCCTGCCCGAGCAGCACCATGTCGCGCCCGAAGGCGTCCTGCATGGCACCGCGCATGGCCTCGTACGCCGGCCCGTCGGTCCGGGCCAGGAACGGCAGCCCCAGCGCCTCCGTCTCGACCCGCACCGCGACGCCCCACGGCGCGGCGTCGGTCAGGTGCTCGGTCAGCGCCTCCAGGGCCTGCTCGGGCCGGGTGCCGGGCGGGATGCGCAGGTTGAGGCGCGCGCTCGCCCTCGGCACGATCGACGCGCTCGAGCCGATCACCGGCGGGCAGTCGATGCCCAGGACGGTCAGCGCGGGGCGGGTCCAGAGCATGTCGGAGACGGTGCCCGAGCCGAGGAGCTGCTCGGTGTCGGCGAGCTGGGCGTCCGAGCGGAACGCGTCCGGGTCGTACGGCGCGCCGTGCCACGTCTGCGTGCTGTCGAGGCCGCGCACGGTGGTGTTCCCGGCCGCGTCACGCAGCGAGGCGAGCATCGCGACGAGGGCAGCCAGGGCGTCCGGCGTGGGGCCCCCGAACATGCCCGAGTGCAGCTCGGTCGGCAGCGCGTCGACGTGGACGACGACGTTGACCATGCCCCGGAGGCTGACCGTGACCGCGGGCACGCCCACGGCGGCGTTGCCGGTGTCGCACACGAGGATCGCGTCGGCGCGCAGCAGGTCCGGGTGCGTGGTGACGAAGTCCTCGAGCCCGCCGGTCCCCTGCTCCTCGGACCCCTCGACGACCAGCCTGAGGTTCAGCGGGACGTCGTCCCCGAGCGCCCGGAGCGCTGCGAGGTGCATGACGATGTTGCCCTTGCAGTCGGCCGCACCACGGCCGAACCAGCGGCCGTCGAGCTCGGTGAGCTCGAACGGCGGGGTCCGCCACGCGGACTCGTCGAGGGGCGGCTGCACGTCGTAGTGCGCGTACAGGAGCACGGTCGGCGCGCTCGGGTCCGGCCCCGGGCGTGACCCGACGACGGCCTGGCTGCCGTCGGCGGTCGGGTGCAGCCCGATGTCGGCGAACCCGAGCTCGCGGAACGCGTCGACGACCCACTGCGCGGCCCGGGCGCACTCCTCGGCGGGGAACTGCCGGGGGTCGGCGACCGACGGGATCGCGACGAGCTCCGCGAGGTCCGTCCGCACGCGCGGCATCTGCGCCGCGACCCGCTCCTCGAGGTCCACGGTCAGCTCGTCGCCACGTCGGCGGTCGTCAGGCCGTCCAGGTACGCCTTGACGTCCTCGAGGTGCTCGGGGCAGTACACGCTGACGACCGCGAGCTGGCCCTGCAGCAGGCGGGAGTCGGTGATGATCGGCCGCTGGCCCGGCCCGGACGACCCCGTGGTGAGCATCCCCGAGAGGGTGGCCTGGCGCAGGGCGCTGCCCGGCTCCTGGCACACCGAACCGCCGTCGGACCCGAGCAGCGAGACCACACGGTCCTTCGAGGGCAGGCGCTGGGCGCCCGCGTCCTCGAGGACCGCGAGGAACTCGTCGGCCTTCTGGTCCGCGGCCGTGTCCTGCTTGACCCCGCGCCAGGTCAGCAGCCCGACCAGCACCATCACCGCCAGGAGGCCGGCCGAGACCCAGTACAGCAGCCTGTTCTTCCGTCGCGAGCTCACGCTGTGCGCGTTGTTCATGATGCCGGCACCTCCTCGGCGGCGACCTCGGGCTGCTTCCAGGACGGCTTGCGCATCTTGTAGAAGAGGAACGGCACGACGAGTCCGAGGCCGAGCGCGCCGCCACCGACGATCAGCAGGTACGTGAAGGGGTTGCCGCCGCCGAACTGCGAGGGCGGCACGAAGCCGACCAGCAGGGCGGCCAGCGAGGCCGCGAAGCCGACCCCGCAGAGCCCGACCAGCATGGGGGCCTTGTACCCGCGGGGGTGGTCGGGCTCACTGCGTCGCAGCCGGACGGCGGCCACGAACATGAGCAGGTACATGATCAGGTACACCTGCGTCGTGATCACCGAGAAGATCCAGTAGGCGCTCGAGACGTCGGGGATGAGTGCATAGCCGAGCGCGATGACCGTGGTGACGATGCCCTGGACCACGAGGATGTTCTGCTGCACGCCGTGCTTGTTCAGCTTCTGCAGGTACGGCGGCAGGTAGCCCTCCTGCCGGGAGATCAGCAGCAGCCCCTTGGACGGTCCCGCCAGCCAGGTGAGCATGCCGCCGAGCGAGGCGGCCACGAGCATGACGCCGAACACGGGGGTCAGCCCCTGCACCCCGAACTGGGCGAACACCGCGTCGAACGCCTGCATCACCCCGGCGGTGAGCGACAGCTCCTCCGCGGGGACGATCCAGCTGATCACGAGGGCCGGGAGGATGAAGATGAGCAGCACCATGCCCATCGCGAGGAACATCGCCTTGGGGAACTCCTTGGCCGGGTTCTTGAGCGACCCGACGTGCACGGCGTTCATCTCCATGCCGGAGTACGACAGGAAGTTGTTGACGATCAGCACGAGGCTCGCCAGCCCGGCCCAGACGGGCAGGATGTGGTCCGCGTCCATCGGTGCCGCGGGCGTGTTGCCCTGACCCAGGAACACCACGCCGAGAGTCACGAGCACGACGCCCGGGATCAGCGTCCCGATGATGAGCCCGCCGCTCGCGAGACCGGCCACCCCGGACGTCCCGCGCGAGGAGACCCAGACGCCGGACCAGTAGACGACCACGATCACGCACGCGGTCCACACCCCGCTCGAGGCGAGGGCCGGGTTGATGACGTACGCGAGCGTGCTGGCCACGAACCCCAGCAGGCTCGGGTAGTAGAAGATCGTCATCGCGAACTGGCACCAGACCGCGAGGAAGCCCATCGGCTTCGAGATCCCGCGGGACACCCAGTTGTAGATGCCGCCCTTGTAGCCCGACGCCAGCTCCGCCGAGACGAGGGACGTCGGCAGCAGGAACACGACCGCCGGCACGAGGTAGAGGAACACGCAGGCCAGGCCGTACACGGCCATCGTCGGCGCGGCCCGCAGGCTCGCGACCGAGCTGGTCGTCATCATCGCCAGGGCGATCCACGAGATCCACTGGGTCGCGGGAGCCGTGGTCCGTGTCCTGGTCGCAGCCGCGGGTGGTTCCGTGGGGATCTCCATCGCGCTCATCGACGCCTCCTCGGAGTGGCTGGTCTCACGCTCAGGGTCGCGATGCGGACCGCCGTCCACCTCACCCGCGCCGGGTGAGAGTCACCCGGGCCAGGTGGGTCAGCCGACGACCCGGAGGTCCCGTGGGGAGTCGTTGAGCCGGCGGCCACCGTCCTGCGTGACGGTCACGATGTCCTCGATGCGCACGCCGAAGCGCCCCGCCAGGTACACCCCGGGCTCGACGGAGAAGCACATCCCCGGCACGAGGGGCAGCTCCTCGCCCTCGATCATGTAGGGCGGCTCGTGGGTCGTGACGCCGATGCCGTGCCCGGTGCGGTGGAGGAACTGCTCGCCGTAGCCGGCGTCGGTGATGACCCGGCGGGCCGCGCGGTCGACCTCCTGGCAGGCGACCCCCGGACGCACCGCCTCGACGCCCGCCTGCTGCGCGAGCCGCACCACCTCGTGGACCTCGCTGACCTCGGCGCTCGGCTCCCCCACGGACACCGTGCGGCTCGTGTCCGAGCCGTAGCCCGCCAGGAGGCCACCGAAGTCGAGCACCACGCAGTCGCCCACCTCGATCGTCCGGTCGCCGGCCTCGTGGTGCGGGTTCGCACCGTTGGGCCCCGAGCCGACCACGGTGAAGTCGACCTGCTCGTGCCCGAACCCCCGCAGCAGGTCCGCGAGGTCGCCCGCGACGTCGGTCTCGCGCCGCCCGGCGAACCGGACGGTGACGATCTCCTCGTACGTGGCGTCCGCCGCTGCGCCGGCGGCGGCCAGCCGGGCCAGCTCGTTGTCGTCCTTCACGGCGCGCAGCATCGGCAGCCGCCGGGTCAGCGAGTCGTACGCGGTGCCCGGCAGCGCCGTCTGCAGGCTCAGCAGGTGCAGCGCCCACGCGTTGTCGGACACGCCGTAGCGGCCGTCCGGGCGCAGCAGGGCGCTCGCCGCGGCGTACGGGTCCGCCCCGTCCGGCCAGTCGACCAGAGTGGCGGCCGCCGATCCCACGGCACCCTCCGCGTCGGGGCGCTCGAGCGTCGGGACCAGGAGGGTCGGTTCCCGGTCCTCCTGGAGGAACAGCATCGTCAGGCGCTCGGTGAGCGCGGTCGGCCGGTAGCCCGTGAGCCACACCAGGTCGGGGCCCGGGGTGACCAGCACGCCGTCGAGGCCGGCGGCCCGCGCGTCGGTGACGACCCGCGCCATCCGGGCGGCGTAGTCCTCGAGCGTGAACGGCACGGCCGTCGGGACGGTCATCCGGGGCCTCCGGCGCCGCGGCCGGCCGTCGGCGTCGCCGCTCCGGTGGCCGAGGTCGGCAGCGTGAACAGGTGCGCGGCGGCCGCGGCGGCGGCGTCGTGCAGCGTGCCGCGCGGCGAGCGGTGGCGCCGGATCGCCACGACCACGAGCAGGACGCCGACGGCGCTGACGACGGCCATCACCCAGGACGCCGCGGCCAGCCCGGACGCGAGGGCGTCGCCGGCGGACGCACCCGCGGCGACGCGGTCCGACTCGACCGAGGAGTAGATCGTCGCGGCGAGGGCCGTCGCGACCGCCGCGCCGACGTACCGGGCCATGTTGGAGATGCCGGACGCCTCGCCGACCTGCTCCTCGGGCACGGCCGCGGTCGCCGCGGACGAGGACGGCCCGTTCGACAGGCCCATCCCGACGGCGATCGCGACGAGCGGCACGAGGAACGCGGCGTACATCCACGAGGCGTCGGTCAGGCCCACCATGACGAAGCCGGCCGTGGTGATCGCGAAGCCGGCGCCGATGACCTGCCGCCCCCCGAAGCGCTTCGCGAGCCTCGGCACGAGCGGGGCGACGATGACGAGCCCCACCGTGGCCGGCAGGGTCGCGAGGCCGGCCTCGAGCGGACTGAAGCCCAGGGCCACCGGGTCCTGGAAGTAGAGGCTGAGCAGGTACATCAGGGCGTTGATCGTGCCCGCGCCGATGAGGATCGCGACCGTCGAGCCGACCAGGACGCGGTTGCGCAGGATGTCGAGGTGGACGAGCGGGACGGCCACCCGCTTCTCGACGACGACGAACAGCACGCCGGCGACGATGCTGACCGCGAAGCAGCCGAGCGTCGCGGCGGAGATCCAGCCCCAGTCGCCGCTCTTGCTGACGCCCAGGATGAGCGGCGCCAGGATCAGCGCGACCAGGACGGTGCCCAGGTAGTCGATCGAGCGCGGGCGCTCGGGGTCCCTCGACTCGGCGACGGTCGCCCGGGTGATCCCCATGCACGCCAGGGCCACGACCGCGTCGATCCAGAACAGCCCCTGCCACCCGGTCGCCTCGACGAGCACGCCCCCGAGCAGCGGGCCGGCGGCGGCGCCGACCGCGGCCGCGGCGCCCCAGAGCGAGACCGAGCGGAGCTGCTCCTGACCGTCGGTCGCCACCGAGAGGAGGCTCAGCCCGCAGGCGAGGATCGTCGCCCCCGCGGCACCCTGGATCAGGCGCCCGACGATGACCCCCGTGCCGTCGGTCGACAGCGCGATGAGCACGCACGACAGCACGAAGAGCGCGAGGCCGAGCTGGAAGATCCGCCGCCGGCCGAACACGTCGCCCAGGGAGCCCGACGTGATGATCACGGCGGCCCCGACCAGCGAGTACCCCGTCACGGCCCACTGCAGGGTCTCGACCGGGGTCCCGGTGTCCTCGCTGATGGCCGGGAGCAGGATGCTCACCGCCGACGTGTTGGCGTTGACCACGAGGGTGGACAGGCAGGTCGCGGCCAGGACGCCCGTCGCCCGCGACGTGCTCGGTGCGTTCGTCATCCGCGGCCTCCCCGTGTGCGGTCGGTCCGACGCTAGGCGCGGCACCACCCTCGTCCCTCACCCGGTGCGGGTGAGCGCAGGCCCGCGCCGTGCCGGTCATCCTGGGCTCGTGGTGGACCGGGGACGGCGTCGACTGGCCCGGGCGGGCGCGGCCGTCGCCCGGCGCCTGTCCCCTCCCCCCGGCGAGCGCCCCCAGGTCGCGGAGCAGCCGCCCGAGGAGGTCCTCGGCCTCCTGCGGCGCCTCGGCGCGGCGATGCAGCAGGCCGGCGACGCCGCCGACCGGGTGACGATGATCCTCGACGACGTCGCGGGCACCTACGCCGCGTCCGGCGTCAGCTTCTTCGTGCTGCCGACCGGCGTCTTCGTGCGGATCAAGGCGGGCGACTCGACCCGGGTCGACTTCGCCCCCATCCCCCGGGCGGCGCTGCGCCTGGACCAGGTGGACGCGCTCTACCGGCTCGTCGACGACATCCGGCACGCGAAGCTCACGGCGTCCGAGGCGAGCGCGCGGCTCGGCCGGGTGCTCTCGGCGGAGGCGCTGTTCCCGGCGTGGCTGCGCGTCGCCGGCACCAGCGTCATGACGCTCGGCCTCGGGCTCCTGCTCAACCCGACCGCGTCGGCGCTGCCCGCCTACGTCGTGCTCGGGGCGCTGCTGGGCGTGCTGAACCTCTGGGCGGAGCGGTCCCCGGGGATCGCGGTGGTCCTGCCGATGCTGGCGGCCTCGGTGGTCTCGTGGCTCGCGTTCACCTTCGCGGAGCCCGTGCTGGGCGCGGCACCCCTCGACATCGTGATCCCGTCGCTCGTCACGCTGCTGCCCGGTGCCGCGCTGACGGTGGCGACGATCGAGCTGGCGTCCGGGTCGATCATGTCCGGCTCGTCCCGGCTCGTGTACGGGCTCGAGCGCCTGCTGCTGCTCACGTTCGGGATCGCGCTCGGCGTGGAGGTCGCCGGGCTCCCGGGGTCCCCCGCCGGGTCGGTGCCGCTCGGCGCGTGGGCCCCCTGGGCCGGGGTCCTGGTCTTCGGGTTGGGCGTCTTCCTGGCGTTCTCGGTGCCGCCCCGCGCGCTGCCGTGGCTGCTGGCCGTCCTGACGGTCGCGTACACCGTGCAGGCGGGGGCCGGGCTCGTGCTCGGTTCGCTCGGCGCCAGCTTCGCGGCCGGCGTGGTGGTGCTGCCCGTCGCGTACGCGATCCAGCAGCGGCCGAGCGGCCCTCCCGTCCCGCTCACGTTCCTGCCGGCGTTCTGGCTGCTCGTCCCCGGCGCGCTCGGCCTCCAGGGCGTCGCCGAGATCATCGGCGCCGACGCCGCCACGGGGCTCGGCGACTTCCTCAACGCGCTCCTCACCGTCGTGGCGATCGCGGCCGGCGTCCTCGTCGGCAGCGGCCTGTCCGAGCGCGTCGGCCGCGCGACGGGCGGGTGGCGCGGGCTCTGAGGACGGAGTGCACGCCCCCCGTCCTCAGGCGATCTCGACCGGCTCCCCGGGTCGCAGCACCAGCCCCTCGACCCGGCTGCCCGGCCCCCCGTCCGGACCGCTCCGGTCCGCGGACCGGTCACCGAGCGCGCGCAGGAACCAGGCGCCCGGGAGGGTCAGGCGCGTCCCCATGACCCGCGACATGCCGTGCACGTGGAGCGTGCCCCAGTGCACCGGGATCGCGACGCGTGCGCCCACCGCACGCGCGGCCGCGACCGCCTCGACCGGGTCGAGGTGCCCGGGCCCGAGCCGCGGGCCCCAGCCCCACACCGGCACGACGGCGACGTCCACGACACCGCGCACGCCGAGCGACGGGATCGCCGACATCCCCGCGAACAGGCCGGTGTCACCGGCCAGCCAGACGGAGGTGCGCTCGCTCTCGACGAGGTGCCCGACGGCGGCGGCCGTCGGGCCCCACGGCTCGCGCCGGCCACCGTGCTCCGCCGGGACGGACGTGACGACGAGCCCGGCCACCGTGCACGTGCGGCCGACGGGGAGCTCCTCGACGTGCGGGACGCCCCGCCGGGTCAGCCACGCACCGGCGCCGGTCGGGGCGAGCACCACCCGGGCACGGAGGCGGCGCAGGGTCGGCAGGTCGCAGTGGTCGTGGTGCAGGTGCGAGAGCAGGACCGCCTCGGGTGCGGGCTCCGCACCGACGCGCCGGCCGGCGTCCCGCGCACGCGGCACCGTCCGCAGGACGCCGGCGTGGCGGCGCAGGAGCGGGTCGACGAGGACCCGGGCGCCGTCGACCTCGAGCGAGACCGTCGAGTGGCCCAGCCAGGTCAGGCGCACCGCTCTCAGCCCGCCGGCGTCGGGGCGTGCTCACCGTCGTCCCGGCCGGCGCCGGGGACGACCGGACGGGCGTGCGGCGACCCGCGCAGCCCGGCCGCCTCGAGCCAGCGCACGAGCTGTCGGTGGACGGCGTCGGCACCGTGCAGCCAGCCCTGGTCGTCCGGGCCCAGCAGGTCCTCGGCGAGCGCCCACTCGGCGGGGTGGAGCAGGACCGCGTGGTTCTGGTCGCCGCCGAGCCCGCCGTGCGAGCCCACCAGCTCCTCGAACGCGTGGACCTCGCCGGTCGTGGCGTCGAGCGTCGAGTGCACGAGGACGTCGGGCGCCTCCTCCATCGAGGCGACCCGCAGCAGGTCGCGCCGGGCGTCGGGCCCGTACGGCACGAGCGGGTCGGCGCCCGTGACGGTCCCGTCGCGCAGGGCGTGCGCCCCGGTCGTGGACAGGGCGAGCGGGCCCTGCGAGCTGCGCACGACGACGAACCCCACCCCGGGCTCGGCGAGCAGCCCGGGGAGCAGGCGCGGATGGCGCGCCCGCAGGTCCTCGACGTCGCGGCTCGTCGCGCCGGGGAACCACACCAGGCCCAGGCACCCGGAGGCCGCCACGACGAGGTCGGGGACCGCCGGCGTGCCTGCCCGGTACCCGGTGCCCGCGGCGGCACCGCCGTGCGACGCGGACCTGCGTGCGTGCCGCTCCGCGAGGGGCGCGGTGACGGTCGACGCCGAGAGCACGTCGGCGAGCAGCGCGTTGAGCTGGCCCCAGCTCTCCGCGTCGCTGGTCGACGCGACCTCGTCGTGCGGCGCGCCCGCCGTCAGCGTCCGGACGACGTCCTCGAGCGACCTGCCCGTCAGCTGGCGGAACGTCGCCCCCTGCGACTGGCCGTGGTCCGAGAGCACGACGAACCGGTAGTCCCGGCCGGCGGCGGGCAGGATCTCCTCGAGCGTCCCCAGCACGCGGTCGATGCCCGCGAGCGCGTCGAGCGACTCCCGCCGCGCCGGGCCCGCGTGGTGGGCGATCTCGTCGTAGTCGACGAAGTTCACGTAGACGACCGGTGCACCGCGGACCATCTGCTCGGCGACGAGCGCGACGGTCAGGTGGCGCATCAGCGCGTTCGTCAGCCCGCGCAGCAGCACGTAGTCCCAGCCGCGGTGCGTGCGGGGCTCGATCCCGCGGGCGCGCTGCTGGCGGGCCTGGAACAGCTCCTTGACCATCTCGCCGCCCGTGGAGAGCGTCGCGCGGGCGAGGACGAAGGGGCTCGCGAAGAAGCGCAGGTACGCCCCGCCGGGCCCGAGGCCGCGGCGCCGGCCCGCGCGGCTCATCACGAGGAGGTTGGTCGGCGCGTCACCCGAGAAGAGGTTGCCGATGCTGACCCCGCCGTGGGCGAGCAGGCCCGCACCGTCCGAGAGGCGCGCCTCGATGAGGGCGGCGTCGGCCGGCCGGTTGGCGACGACGAGCCGGCCGAGCTCGGGGTCGTACCACCGGAACGCGGGGATCCCGTCGTTGGTCCCGTGCAGCAGCCCGGCCTGGCTCGCGGGTGTCGTCGAGGGCACCCGCGCCCACCAGCGGCGCGCCGTGTACCGGCCCGACCGGACCCACCGCGCCACGGTCGGGAGGTTGCCCGAGACGATCCCGTCCTCGAGCAGCGGGTGCGGCAGGCCGTCGATCTGGACCACGACGACGCCGGGCTGCCGGGCCTCCTCCGCCGAGGCCGGGGACCGGTCACGCCGGCGCGCCCGCGCGACGAGGTCGGCGACGACGTACTCGTGGTCGCCGGTGGCCAGGCACCACCGCACGACCGCCCCCACGAGACCGACCGCGACCAGCGTCACCACGGCGACGCGCAGCGAGATCGCCGAGTCGCCGGTCACGACGCGCAGGGCCAGCAGCACGGCGCCGAGCTGCACCACGAGGCCGAGGACGAGGGCCGCGCTCGCGCCGCCGAGGCGTGCGAGGGGCCGCAGGACCGGGCGGGCCGCGACGTCGACGACCGCCACGAGCACCGCGGCGAGCAGGGCCTCCAGGAGGCTCAGCCGCAGCTCCTCGGAGAGCGCCGCCACGACGAGCAGAGCGACCGCGGTCGAGACGAGCGAACCCAGCGCTGAGGCGACGTCCGCCCCCCGGACCCCGCGGCGACCTGCGGCGCGCTCTCGCACCTGCGCCACCTCCTCGTCGGGCGGGCCTCGGACGTGCGCGGCCCCAGGGCCGCCGGGCCACCGTCCCGCAGGCCGGAGGGCATGGGCGTCGTACGGAACGGATGAGTCCGGCGGGCTGCGGGCGGCCGGGTGCTGCCGGGGGACGCGCGCGGTCGCGGCCGCCCGGGTGGGGCGACCGCGACCGACGGTGCGGGACGGGCCCGGACGTCCCCAGGACCCGGTGCCGGCCGTGCCGGGTGCGTCAGGACGACAGGACCGGGGTGGCCCTGGTGCCCCCGAGCGCCGCTGCCTTCATCGACTCGAACTCCGCCGCCGTGATTGCGCCCGAGTCCAGGAGCGACTTGGCCTGCGCCACCTGCTCGACGGGGGTCGCGGACCTCGCGCCGGGCGAGCTCGCCGCGACGTCACGGATGTACGCCTCCTGGCTCGCTCGTGCCGCCTTCGCCTGCTGCATCGAGCGCTCGGCCATGCCCCTGCCCTTGGCGATCACGTAGATCAGCAGGGTGAGGAACGGGATGAAGATCAGCGCCAGGGTCCACAGGGCCTTGACGAAGCCGCCGGTGCTGTCGTCCCGGAAGATGTCCACGATCACGTGGAACAGCACCATGAGGTAGGCGATGAACAGGTACGAGATGAAGATGAACCACAGGACGTCCCAGAACGACTCCATGATGCTTCCTTCCACGTGCTCGACGGGTGACCCTCAGGCCTCGGTGCCGGTCCGCTCGAGGGAGCCGGCGGTTCTGCGCGGTCGTCCGGGTGCGCGGGAGCGCAGGTCCCCCGGACCCGTCACTGCCCGAGGATGCGGTTCTTCTGCACCTCGAACTCCGCGTCGCTGAGGACGCCCTGCTCCTTGAGCTGGCCGAGGTCCTTGAGCTGCGCGAGCTTGGTGTCCATGTCCACCGGCGGCGGGGTTGTCGGCGCCTGCTGGACGTAGACCGGCTGGGCGTACACGGGCTCCGCGGGCGGGGGTGCCTGCTGGGGAGCCGCCTGCTCCTGATCGGCCCAGCGACCGGCCTGGCGCCGGGACACCCGGTTGGACACGGCGGTGGCGGTCCCGGCGACCACCGCGGTTCGGGCAACTCCTCGAAGCAGTCCCATCGCGGACTCCCCCTTCTGGCTAGGTGAGGTGGTGAGGACTTCCGGACGGTCGGCTCACGCGGCCGGGCCGCCGGCCTCCGCGTCGGCGAGAAGGGCCTGGACGGGGATGCGACCGTGGGCGACGAGCTGAGCGCCGCCGTGCCGCAGCGCCGCGGCGAACGGCGCCGCCCACCGGTTCTCGTACACGAGGATGCCGCCCGAGCTGCCCGGCTCGAGCACCGCGCCGGCCTCCTCGATCTCGTCCGGGCCGACCAGGCCGGAGGAGACCCCCTCGAACACGGCGAGGTCGAGCTCGCCGTCGGCATCGAGGTCCGCGACCACGATGCCGGACACGGACCCGTCGAGCTCCTTCTTCACGAAGACGAGGTCGAGGATCCGGATGATCCCCCGGTCGACGAGGTCCACCAGCAGCGGCAGTCCCTCACCGGTCATCCGGCTCCCGGGGAACTCGACCACCATGTAGTCGATGGGCCCCACGTCCTGCAGGTCCTGAAGGTCCTCGATCGTCACGTCGACCACCTCGTCGCACTCGTCCGGTTCTGGCACCTCCACCCTCGGGCGCCGGGCGGCACGCGGCCTCATCCGAATCGGATGAACCACGCACGGCCCGCCGAGCCGACGATCCGAGAGGGAGCACAGCCGAGCGGCGACGGAGAGGAAACCGGTGATGAGCGAGCAGACGAGACCGCGCTACACACGCGTCGAGGATGAGCCGAGCGGCTTCGCCGTCGGGGGCACGGCGTTCGCCGCCGTGCTGATGATCATGTCCGGGAGCTTCAACGCGATCCAGGGCTTCGTGGCCCTCTTCCAGGACGAGTTCTACGTCGCGACCCGCGAGTACGTCTTCCAGCTGGACACCACCACGTGGGGGTGGATCCACCTGCTGCTCGGGCTGCTCGTGCTGTTCGCGGGGTTCGCGGTGCTGTCGGCGAAGGTCTGGGCCCGGGCGGTCGGGGTGGTCCTCGCCGTCGCGAGCGCCCTGGCCAACTTCGCGTTCATCCCGTACTACCCGTTCTGGACGCTGACGATCATCGCCCTCGACGTCTTCGTCATCTGGGCGCTCACCGCGCACGGGCGCGACGTCGCCGCGAGGGACTGACGCGCCGGTCGGACCCACGACGGACCGGTCACCGGGCTCCCCGGTGGCCGGTCCGTCGTCCGTGCGCGAGACGCAGCACCGGGCTCAGTGCAGGTCCCGGGCGTGCCGGCGGTGCACGCCGTCGAGCGTGGCGTCGAGCGTGATCGCCGCGTCGATCAGGGCCAGGTGCGTGAACGCCTGCGGGAAGTTGCCGAGCTGCTCCCCCGTGAGCCCGATCTCCTCGGAGTACAGGCCGACGTGGTTGGCGTACGTGAGCATCTTCTCGAAGACCATGCGGGCCTCGTCGGGCATGCCCGCACGCGCGAGGGCGTCGACGTAGTTGAACGTGCACAGCGAGAACGTGCCCTCGTCGCCGGCCAGTCCGTCGGGCGAGGCCGCCGGGTCGTAGCGGTATACGAGGCTGTCGGTGACGAGCTCGCCGTCCATCGCCCGCAGCGTCGAGAGCCACGCCGGGTCGCGCGGGTCGATGAACCCGACCGTCGCCATCCGGAGCAGCGAGGAGTCGAGGACCTCCGTGCGGTAGTGCTGGACGAAGGCGCCGCGGCGCGCGCTCCAGCCGCGGTCCCAGACCTGCTCGTAGATCGCGTCACGCCCCGCCGTCCACCGGCTGAGGTCCGCGGGGCGTCCGTGGTCCGTGGCGAGCCGGATCCCGCGGTCCAGCGCCGCCCAGCTCATGACGCGGCCGTACGTGAAGTCCTGGCGACCGCCGCGGGTCTCCCAGATCCCCTCGTCCGGCTGGTCCCAGTGGTCGCTGAGCCAGTCGAGGAGGTTGCGCAGCGCGACCCAGCCGCGGTGCCCCATCGGCAGGCCGTGCCGGTCGGCGAAGTAGACGCTGCACAGCGCCTCCCCGTAGATGTCCATCTGCAGCTGGTCCATCGCGGCGTTGCCGATCCGCACCGGGCTCGACCCGCGGTAGCCCTCCCAGTGGGTGAGCGACTCCTCGGCCAGGTCCGACGACCCGTCGACGCGGTACATGATGTTGAGCGGTCCGCCCGTGCCGCCGATGTTCTCCTCGATGCGGTCCCGCAGCCAGGCACCGAACTCGGCGGCCTCCTCGACGAACCCCAGGCCGAGCAGCGAGTAGATCGAGAACGACGCGTCGCGCACCCACGTGTACCGGTAGTCCCAGTTCCGCTCACCGCCCACCTGCTCGGGCAGCCCCGCGGTCGGCGCGGCGATGAGGGCCCCCGACGGCGCGTACGTCATGAGCTTGAGCGCGATGGCCGAGCGCTGGAGCTCCTCGCGCCACCGGCCGGTGTACGTCGACCCGGCGAGCCAGCGCCGCCAGAAGTCCTCCGTGCTGTCGAGCAGCGTCCTCAGCTCCGGTGCGCGCATCTCCCGCGGGGGGCCGTCGGCCGACGACTCGAGCACGAGCCCCATCCGCTCCCCCGCGCTCAGCTCGTACACCCCGCGGACGTCGCCGTCCTCGTCGAGCTCGAGCCGCTCGCGCGTGTGGTCGTCGTCCGTCCAGGCGGTGTGCAGGGTGAGGGTCAGGTCGGCGCTCTCGAAGACGGCACCGTGCTCGGTGAGGTGCGCCTTGTGCGGCTGGCGCCCGTAGTCGAACCGGGGCGCGACGTGCGCCTCGAAGCGGACCCGCCCCCGCACGCAGCGCATGATCCGCACGAGGCTGTGCCGGGCGGTCACCGTCCGGCCGGTGGGCGGCATGAAGTCGATGACCTCGCCGACGCCGGCCTCGGTCAGGAAGCGCGTGATGAGCACCGCGGTGTCCGGGAGGTAGAGCTGCTTGACCACGTGGTCCGCGCCGGGTGGGCGGATCCGGAAGTGCCCGCCGCGCTCGGCGTCGAGCAGCGCCCCGAACACGCTCGGCGAGTCGAACCTCGGGCAGCAGAACCAGTCGACCGAGCCGTCCGTGGACACCAGGGCCGCCGTCTGCAGGTCCCCGACGAGCCCGTGGTCCGCGATCAGGGGATACGTGGACATGAGCGGCTCCTTACTCGTGGCAGCACGCGGACGCGCCGCGCGGTCCTCCACCCTGGGTCGACGGTCCGGCCCGCCACGTCGTCCGATAGGGATGAGGTGCCCCGCGTGGCACGCGGCGCAGAGTCGAGCGTCCGGGAAGGGACCACCACACACGGGGAGCACAGATGTCCAAGAAGTCGAGACTCGTGGCCGAGCCGGCCGGGACCCCGGTCGAGCGCGCGCCGTCACGTCGCAGCCGGGCGAAGACCCTGGGCGTCGTGACGGGCGTCGCGGGCGCGATCGGGGCGGCCGCCGTCGTCAAGCGGCGCCGGAGCGCGTCGTGAGCGCCACCACGGTCCAGGTGTTCATGGCGGCGTTCTCCGACGAGACCGAGGCGGACACCGCCCTGGCCGACGTGCGGGCCATGGACGACGCGGGCTCCATCAAGCTCATCGACGCGGCCGTCCTCGTGCGCGACACCGAGGGGAAGGTGACCTTCCACGAGGTCGGGGACGCGGGGACCGGGACGTGGGCGAAGCGCGGCGCGATCGCCGGCGGGCTCGCGGGCCTGCTGTTCCCGCCGAGCCTGCTCGCGGGTGCGCTCGTGGGGGCCGCGGGCGGCGGCGTCTGGGGGAAGATCCGGGACAAGGGGTTCAGCGACAAGGACCTCAAGGAGATGGGCGAGAGCCTGCTGCCGGGGACGTCGGCGATCCTGGCGATCGCGGAGGACAAGGTCGTCGACCACCTCGTGCAGGGGCTCGAGGGCTACAACGCGATCGCCCGCCACGGGCTCAACGCCGACGCCGCGGCGCTCATCGTCGCCGAGGTCGAGGACAACGCCCCTCGCTGACCCGGGGCACGGGGACCGACGGCGCCGCCCACCGTGCGTGGGCGGCGCCGTCCGTGCGCGCGGGCAGGACCCGGCGCACCCCCGTCACGGCCGACCCTCGTCCCGTCTCCTCACCCCGCCGGGATGACGCCACAGGGCACGCCGGTGGCGCACCGTCGGGGGATGGTCGGCGCGACGTACGAGATGTGGGTGGCCGGCACGGTCTCGCCCGAGGACCTGCGCGACCTGGGCGCGGTCACGGTCGCGACGGAGCGTGCCGGCGTCGTGCTGTACGGCGACCTCGCGGACGAGGCTGCGCTGTTCGGTCTCCTCGCACGGGTGCGCGCGCTGGGCCTCGAGCTGCTCGAGCTGCGCCGGCTGCCCGCCTTCAGCCCGCTCGGCGACCCGGCGGACGCCGACGGGGACGGGCCGAGGCTGGTGCCGTGAGCGGTCCCCCGCTCCCGGCGCGGCCGACGCGCTACGAGCTGCGGGTGCTGGGTGACCCCGGTCCCGCCGTCGCCGCGTGGCTCGGCTGCACGGTCCGGGCGCCCGTGCCCCTCACGACCGTGTTCTCGGTGCGGCTGGCGCCGGGGCTGGGTCCGGACGACCTCGCGTCGATGGTCGCCGCGCGCGGGCTCGTCCTCCTGCGTGCGCGCTGCGTCCCTGCACCTCCGGCGACCGGACCGGCCCCCCGATGACGTCGCCCCCGCTCACCGCCGCCCAGCGCACGCTGGCGCGCCAGGTCGTCGCCTTCCTGCGGCGCACGAGCGTGACGCTCGTGCTGCTCACGGCCTGCTACTACCTGCTCCCTGCGGACGGGCCGTTCCACGACGCCGCGACGGGCGCCCGCTGGGCCGGCTCCGGCCTCGCGCTCGTCGGGTTCGTGCTCCTGGTGCGCCGCAGCCTGCGCGCAGCCCGGGCGGACCGCTCGGTCCTGGTGCGTGCCGAGGCGGTGCTGACGGTGCTCTACGTGCTGGTCCTGGTCTTCGCGGTCACGTACAACGCGATCGCCCTGCGCGCGCCCGGGCAGTTCGACGGGCTCGAGAACCCGACGGACGCGCTCTACTTCACGGTGACGGTCATCGCCACCGTCGGCTTCGGCGACATCACCGCGGTGGGGACCGGGGCGCGCGTGGCCGTGACCGTGCAGATGCTCGTCAACCTCGTCTACATCGGGACGGCCCTGCGGGTGCTGACGAGCCTCGGCACCGCCCACGGCCCGGACGGCACCGCCCAGGGGCCCGGAAGCGAGCCCGCCCCGAGGGGCACCTGACCTCGGCCCTCCCGTCGACCTCGAAGCGCTGCGGCCGGCGTCGTCCTCGATCCAGCAGTCGTCGCGACGAGCGTCGAGGGCGCCCCACCCTCACCCGCAACAGGTGAGCACTCCCCCTCGCGAGCGCGTTAGACCCGGAGACGAACGAGACAGCGGCGTGCGCGTGGTCACCGACCAGCGCGCTCGCCGTGCCAGGAGCGCGACGCGCTGAGGGCCGCCCGGCACATCGACGGTCGGCTGCCGACCACGTCCGAGGGGCCGCCATGTCGACCGAGCACGGATCGCCCGACACCCCGCGCACGGCAGCGGCGCGCGTCGACGGCCGGACCGCACGGACCGCCGTGCCGCCGCCGCCCCCGCACCTCGTGCCCCGCGAGCGCCTGCTCGAGCTCGTCAGCCGGGGCGTGCGGGGACCGCTGACGCTCGTGAGCGCCTCGGCGGGCACCGGCAAGACCACGCTCGTGTCGTCGTGGGTCAGGCGGGGCGAGGCGCCCGGACCCGTCGCGTGGCTCACGCTGGACGAGGCGGGCCGCCGGCCGCGCGACTTCTGGGCGGCGGTGGTGGAGCGCCTCGTCGACGTCGGCGTCGACCCCGGGCCGGGCGTCGCGCCCACCCCCACGGGTGACCTGCGCCGCGCGGTGCTCGACCCGCTGGCACGCAGCCTCGCGCGTCGCCGGGAACCGGTCGTGCTCGTCCTGGACGACGGCGACGCGCTGGGCGATCGCGAGCTGGGCGAGGCGGTGAGCGAGCTCCTGCGGGGCGCGCATGGCCGGCTGCGGCTGGTGCTGCTGACCCGCACGGACCCGTTCCTCCCGCTGCACCGCTACCGCGTCGACGGCGACGTCAGCGAGATCCGCGCAGCCGACCTCGCGTTCGACGCGGACGAGCAGGCCGCGCTCGTGCGCGGCTACGGGCTCTCGCTGTCGGAGCCGGGCGCGGCGACGCTGCACGAGCGCACCGGCGGCTGGCCCGTCGCGATCAGGTTCGCCGCGATGGTGCTCGCGGGACGCCCCGACGCGGAACGGGCGGTCCGGGAGCTCCGGGGCGACGGCGGCGAGCTCGCCGCGTACTTCGTGCGCGAGGTGCTGCAGACGCAGCCCGCCGACCTGCGCGAGGTGCTGCTGCGCACGAGCGTCGTCGACGACCTGCCCCCGGGCCTCGTCGAGGCGCTCACCGGCCTGCCGGCCCGTGGCCGCGTGCTGGAGTTCATGGCGCACGGCAACGCGTTCGTGCAGCCGCTCCCCGGGTCGCCCGGCAGCTTCCGGTACCAGTCGCTGTTCCGGGAGTTCCTGCGCGCCCAGCTCGCCTACGAGCGCCCCGCCCTGGTGCCCGAGCTGCACCGGCGGGCCGCCGACTGGTACGCGCAGCACGACCGGCCGCTCGAGGCCCGTCGTCATGCCGCCGCGGCGGCGGCGGGCGCCGCGGAGCCCTCGCACGTCACGCCGCCCGCCGTGCCC
>NZ_JBFTER010000094.1:0-20672 GCF_047229345.1 Cellulomonas jepli
GTGCGGCGCCGGGGGCCGACGCGGCCGGCGGTGCGGTGAGCAGCGTCGCGGCCAGGACGCCGGGGAGCAGCCCGGCGAGGGCGGCGCGGCGGGCGGCGGACGTGCGGGTGGGGAGGGGTGCAGCGCTACGTGAGGTCACGGTGGCGGCTTCCTGTCGGGGTCAGGGATGGTCGGCAGAATGTCACGATCTGGTCACGGTCCGGTCAGTAAGTAGATGAGACCTCTCTCATGCGCGGCGGGCGGCGCGACCCGTCGGGTCCGCCCGCAGGTCCGGCTCCTCGGGCGCGCCGGCGCTCCCGAGGTCCCGGGTCGGGTCCTTGCCCGCACGGGCACCGGCATGACACGCTGGCGTGAGAGCGCTCTCTCAGATCCGGTCCGCACGGTCGCGGACCGCGAGGACGTGCGCCCGACGAGTCCGCCGCACCACCCGACGCAAGGAACCCGCATGTCCCTGCAGGTCGCCGCACCCCTGTCCGCCACCGACGCCGGCCCGGTCACCGGACGGACCCTCGACATCGAGGGCCGGCCGTTCTACCAGATCACCGCGTACGACCAGATCCCGCCGTTCTTCATGACGCTCGTCGGCGCGAGCGACCTGTGGGTCTTCATCTCGAGCAGCGGCGGCCTGACCGCCGGCCGCGTCGAGGCCGAGCACGCGCTGTTCCCGTACTACACCGAGGACAAGGTCGCCGAGGGCGCCGGCCGCACGGGCGGGCTCACGCTGCTCCGCGTCACCGGTCCCGACGGGGCCACGACCGTCTGGCAGCCCTTCGCCGAGACGCGCCCGGGCGACCCCGCGGCCCGGCGCACGCTGTCCAAGGACTACCTCGGCACGACCCTCGTCTTCGAGGAGGTCCGCCCCGACCTCGGTCTGCGCGTGCGCGTCACGTGGCAGACCAGCGCCCGCTACGGCGTCGTGCGCACGGTCGAGCTCACCTCGACGTCGGACGAGCCGGTCGAGATCGAGGCGGTCGACGGGTTCGTCAACCTGCTTCCCGCGGGTGCGACCGTCCAGGTCCAGAACGAGCTCAGCTCGCTGCTCGACGCGTACAAGCGCAGCGAGGTCGACGGCGCGACGGGCCTCGGCATCCTGTACCTGAACTCGAAGCTCACCGACAAGTCCGAGCCCAGCGAGTCGCTGCGCGCGAACGTCGCGTGGTCCCTGGGCCTCGAGGCCGCCGACCGCCTCGTCTCGACGCGCCAGCTGCGGGCGTTCGCCGCCGGGCAGCCCGTGCACGGCGAGGTCGACGTGCGCGGCGAGCGCGGCGCCTACCTCGTGCGGACCGGGCTCACGCTCGCGCCCGGGGAGACGCGTCGCTGGCAGGTCGTCGCCGACGTCGAGCACAGCGCCGCCGACGTCGTCGCGCTGCGCACCGAGCTCGCCGAGCCGGCCGCCGTCGCGCAGCGCCTCGCCACCGACGTCGAGGAGACCCGCACCGCGCTCGAGGCCCTGCTCGCGACGGCCGACGCCGCGCAGCTCACGGGCGACGAGCTCGCCGCCGCGCACCACAGCGCCAACGTCCTGTTCAACACCATGCGCGGCGGCGTGCCCGTCGACGGCTACACCGCCGAGGCCGAGGACGTGCGCCGCTTCGTCGCCGAGCGCAGCCCGCGGACCGCCGAGCGCTGCGCGGACCTGCTCGCGGACCTCCCCGAGCGCTTCGGCATCGACACGCTCGTCGCGCTCGCGGACTCCCACGGCGACGCGGACCTCGGCCGGCTCGCGCGCGAGTACCTGCCCCTCATGTTCAGCCGCCGCCACGGCGACCCGAGCCGTCCCTGGAACAAGTTCCGGATCGCGCTGCGCGACGCCGACGGCCGCACTCGCGTGGACTTCCAGGGCAACTGGCGCGACATCTTCCAGAACTGGGAGGCCCTCGCCTGGTCGTTCCCGGAGTACGTCGAGTCGATGGTCACGGTGTTCCTCGACGCGACCACCGCCGACGGCTACAACCCGTACCGGATCTCGCGCCAGGGCATCGACTGGGAGGTCCCCGAGCCCGAGAACCCGTGGGCCAACATCGGGTACTGGAGCGACCACCAGGTCGTCTACCTGCTCAAGCTCCTCGAGACGTCCCGGCGCTTCCACCCCGGGCGGCTCGACGCGCTCGTCGACCGCGCGGTCTTCACGCACGCCGACGTGCCGTACCGGATCGCGTCGTACGCGAAGACCCTGGAGGACCCGTACGACACGATCGCGTTCGACGACGCCGCGCAGGCGGCCATCGAGCGCCGGGTCGAGCGTGAGGGCGCCGACGGGCGGCTCGTGCACGGGCCCGACGGCGAGCTCGTGCGCGTGACGCTCGCCGAGAAGCTGCTGCTGCTGCTCGCCGCGAAGCTCGTCAACCTCGTGCCCGAGGGCGGGATCTGGATGAACACCCAGCGCCCCGAGTGGAACGACGCGAACAACGCGCTCGTCGGGCGCGGGCTGTCGGTCGTGACGCTCGCCTACGTGCGGCGCTACCTCGACGTGCTCCGCGACCTGCTCACCTCCGACGTGACGGTGACCAGCGAGCTGCGCGCGCTGCTCGCGGACGTGCACGACGCCCTCGCGCGGCACGCCCGCGGCACCGAGACCGGCTTCGACGACGCGGCCCGCCTCGCGGTCATGGACGAGCTCGGCGCCGCGGGCACCGCCTACCGGGCACGCGTGTACGACGGGTTCAGCGGCGCGGTGACCCCGGTCGACGCGGTGGACGTGACCGCGCTCCTCGACGTCGCGCAGCGCTACGTCGACTCCGGGCTGCGGGCCAACCGGCGCGCCGACGCGCTGTCCCACTCCTACAACCTGCTCGACCTGCGCGCGGACGGCGCCGGGGTGCGGCGGCTCAGCGAGATGCTCGAGGGGCAGGTCGCGGTGCTGTCCTCCGGGGTGCTGAGCCCGGCCGAGGCGGTCGAGCTGCTCGACGGGCTGCGGCGGTCCGCGCTGTACCGGGCGGACCAGCACAGCTACATCCTCTACCCCGACAAGGAACTGCCGAGCTTCCTCGACCGGAACACCGTGGCCGCGGCGGACGCCTCCCGGGTGCCGCTGGTCGAGCGGCTCGTCGCGGCGGGGGACCGCTCGGTCGTGCTGCGCGACGTGGCGGGCGACGTGCACTTCGCGCCCGACATCCACAACGCGGGCGACGTCGCGGCGGCGCTCGACCGGGTCGCGGTCGACGTGTCCGAGGAGGACCGGGCGGCGCTGCTCGGGCTGTTCGAGGACGTGTTCCACCACGCCGAGTTCACGGGCCGGTCCGGCACCTTCTTCGCGTACGAGGGGCTCGGCTCGATCTACTGGCACATGGTCTCCAAGCTGCTGCTGGCGGTGCAGGAGAACCACGACCGCGCGGTGGCGGAGGGCGCGGACGCGGGCGTCGTGCGCCGGCTCGCGGAGATCTACGAGGACGTGCGTCGCGGGCTCGGGTACTGCAAGACCCCGGAGGTGTACGGCGCGTTCCCGATCGACCCGTACTCGCACACCCCGGCCGGCAAGGGCGCCCGCCAGCCCGGCATGACCGGGCAGGTCAAGGAGGAGGTGCTCACGCGCCTCGGCGAGCTCGGGCTGCGCGTCGAGGACGGCCGGGTCGTGTTCCGGCCGGTGCTGCTGCGCGCCGAGGAGTGGACGAGCGCCCCGGCGACGTTCCGCCACCTCGACGTCACCGGCGCGACGCAGCACGTCGAGCTGCCCGCGGGGTCACTCGCGTTCACGTTCTGCCAGGTGCCGGTCGTGTACCGCCGGGCTGCCGCCGGTGCGCCGACGACCGTGACGGTCGCGCGGGCCGACGGGTCGACGGTCACGCTGCCCGACGCGGCGCTCGACGCCGGGCTGAGCGCCGAGGTGTTCCGGCGCACCGGCGAGGTCGTGCGGATCACGGTCGAGACGCCGGGGCCGGCCGCCTGACCGGGTCGCCCGACGCGGCGGGACCCCCCACCGCGTCGGGCGCTGGTCCGGCCCCCGACGCTGACGGTCCACCCACCGCGTCGGGCGTCCGGACCTCGGCCCCGGCGGCCGCGCGCAGGGGCGCCCCATCGTGCGGAGCTCGCGGACGCGCCCCCGCACGTCCCTGCGGCGAGCGCACGCTGGTGCGGTGGATCTGGGCGCGGCGTGGGCGGTCGTCGGAGCGCTGATCGGCGCGACGGGGACGTTCCTCGGCGTCGTGGTGACGCAGCGCGAGACCCTCCGTCGCGAGCTGCACGTGCGGCGGTGGGAGGACGGTGCGCGGGCCTACGTCGACCTGGTGTCCTGGACCGCGTGGGTCGAGCACTGGTACATCGTCGGCGCGCCCGACAAGTACGAGCGGCCCCGCACCGTCGAGATGGCGCGGACGGCCGCCCGCATCACGGCGTTCGGCGACGCGGAGACGGGCTCGCGGGCGTACGACCTGCTGCGGCTGCTCAGCCCGCACGTCAGCGCCCAGGACATCAGTGGCCGCCCGCCGCCCCCGGAGGAGATCCGGGTGCTCGCGCGCGACCTCGCGGACCGGGCCCGGGACCGGCTCACGCGCGGTCCGCTGCGGACGTAGTCGGGCGCCGACGGGTCCGGCGGGCCGCGCCGAGCACGGGTGCCCTGTGCGAGGACCGCAGGCCCGACCGGGTGCGCGGCCTCAGACCCGGCCGCGTGCGCTCCACGCCGACGCGCAGACCTCGAACGGTGCCGTCGGCAGGAGCGCCGCGCACCGGTCACGCAGCGCGGCGCGGCCGTCGGCGTCGAGGCTCGCGACGTGCGCCCCGGCGGGCCCGACCCCGAGCGTGAACGGCTCCCACCAGTCGTCGAACGACGCGAACGGCACCGTGACGCTCAGGCACGACGACTCGACGTCGGCGATCCCCGCCGCGGCGAACAGCTCGGCGAGGTGCCCGGCGCGCGCGCCGGCGAGCCCGGACTCGTCGCGCGCCGCGGGCGTGAGCTCGTGGACGGCACCCCAGAACGTCGCGAGCGGGCTGCCCCCGCCTGCGTGGTCCCACACGCACGCCGCGACGACGCCACCGGGCCGGGTCACGCGCGCCATCTCGCGCAGGCCGCGGACCGGGTCGGTCAGGAAGTGGACGACGAGCTGGGCCAGCGCTGCGTCGACCGTGTCGTCGTCGAGGGGGAGGTCCTCGGCGGACGCCGCGCGCACGTCGACGCCGGGGAGCCGCGCGCGGACGGCCTCGACGAACGGCGGTGAGGGCTCGACCGCGTGCACCGCGCCGGCACCGAGGCGCTCGACGAGCTCGGCGGTGAGCGCCCCCGGGCCGCAGCCGACGTCGAGGGCGCGCATCCCGGCCCGGACGCCCGCCCAGTCGGCGAAGCGCGCGGCCAGCGGCCCGGAGAAGCGGCCCATGAACCGGTCGTAGGCGTCGGCGGCGACGTGGAAGGTCACCTCTCGAGGTTAGGGCCCCGTGCCGCGGTGCCACGTGCCGATGCGTGCACGGCGCCGTCGGGCTCTCGTGCTGGCGTCCCACGCACGTGCGTTGGGGGACGCCGGGGCGGGGTCAGCGCTGGGCGCCCGCGAGCGTGCCGGTGACCTGGCCGTCCGGCGAGGAGACGAAGCACAGGATCTCGCGGTCCTCGTTCTGGTCCCACGAGACCTGCGTCGGGAAGAACGACGCCAGCTCGAGGACGGACTCGTCGTAGGACATGCCCACGAACGTCGCGAACTCGTCGTAGCAGAAGGAGTCGGCTGCCTCGGCGACCGCCTCGTCACCCGGGTAGTCGCCCTCGGGCAGGTCCGTGCGCGCGTACGCCTCGCTGTCGTGCGGCTCGCCGCAGGGGACGGTCGGCACGGAGGAGACCTCCTCGACCTCCTCGGTGACGGTCTGGTTGAGGCAGTCGCCGACCTTCAGCGAGAAGACGTCCGCCTCGCTCGACTCGACGATCTCCCCGGACGCCTCGTCGCGGACGGCCGGGTCGGCCGCGGGCTCCAGCAGGGCGCAGCCGGTGAGGCCGACGAGCGCCGCGGCGAGCAGGAGGGTGGAGGTCACGCGGGGGCTGAGGGTGCGCATCGTCGTCTTCTCGATCGGGGGTGAGCGCACCGATCGACGCGCCCGCGCGAGGCTAGCGAGCCCGTGCGGCGACACACCCGGTGTTCTGGTCACGATTCGGCTGCGGGCGGGTGAACTGCGCGTCGCCGGTACGCCGCACGCCGTTCGCGTCGGGTCGGCCGCGCGGGAGGGCGGGTCGACGCTGGGTCCGGCGGTCGCCCCGGGTCCGTGCCCGGCGTCAGCTGCAGTAGTCGCAGACGCCCGTCGCCGGCAGGACCATCGAGCACGTCGGGCACAGGACCGGGGCGGCCTCGCGGGTGGCGGTGGACCGCGGCGTGGTCGTGCGGGGCGTCGACGTGCGCGGGGCCCGGGGTGCCTTGACGGGGGCCGCGCGGACGACGCCGGCCGGTTCGGTCACCTCGAAGCCGCGCTTGCGCAGGATCGCGACGGCGTTGGCCATGCCGCTGCTGAACGCGTCGGGCGTCGCGAGGCGTCCGGTGGCGAACCGGTGCGCGACGCCGAGGACCGCCGTCGCGTCGTAGGGGCGCCCGTCGTGGAGCAGCGCGTACCCCGGCGTCGGGGCGAACCCGTAGAGGTTCAGGAACGCGTCGCCGCCGCGCTCGTCGTACTCGGCGAGGGCCTGCAGGACGTGCTGCCGCGACACGGAGGAGAAGGTGGCCACGGACAAGGAGCCTAAGCGGGGCCCCGACCTCGCCGCACACCGCGCGCCCCGTCGTGCGCCGGGTGCGCGGTGCGCGGGACCCGGCTCAGGCCACGACGACGACCTTCCCCGCGACGTGCCCGCCCGCGACGTGCTCGATCGCGGCGGCGGCCTCGGCCAGCGGGTAGGTCCGCTCGACCACCGGGGTCAGCGCGCCGGCATCGACCAGCTCGGTCAGCGCGACGAGGTCGGCCGTGGTCGGGGACATGGTGAACGGCCGGATCGTGTGCGCGCCGACGAGCGACAGCACCGCGCCGCGCGCCATCCGGGGGAGCGGGCCGAGGACGGGCCCGCCGTGGCCGCTGTTCATCAGCAGCGTCCCGCGGGGCGTCAGCAGCCGGCGCAGGCGCCGCAGCGGGGTGCTCGCGACGTTGTCGAGGATCACGTCGTACCGCTCGGGGCGGTCGGTGACCTCCTCGCGCGTGTAGTCGACCACGTGCGACGCGCCGAGCCCGCGCACGAGCTCGACGTTGCGCGTGCTGCACACCCCCGTCACGTCGGCGCCGAGCGCCACCGCGAGCTGCACGGCGGCGTGCCCGACCCCACCGGACGCGCCGATCACCAGCACCCGCTGCCCGGGGCCGACCTCGGCTACCTGCAGCGCGCGCCGCGCGGTCAGCCCGACCATGGGGACGGCACCGGCCTGGGCGAACGTCAGCCGCTCCGGCTTCGGGGCGAGCACGGTGTGCGGCAGCCGGGCGTACTCGGCGTACGAGCCCGTCGTCTTCCCGAAGTCGCCCTCGCCGTACACGTCGTCGCCGGGACGGAACGCCGACACGTCCGCGCCGACCGCCACGACGGTGCCGGCGACGTCCTGGCCGCGCGTCGCGGGCTTCGGGCGGCGCAGGCCGAGGACGAGCCGCATCATCGCCGGGCGCCCGGTCGTCAGGAACACGTCGGCGGGGTTCACGCCCGCCGCGCGCACCCGCACCAGCACGTCGCCCGGCCCGAGCGCCGGCACCGGGACGTCGCGCACCGCGAGCACCTCGGACGGCGTCCCGTAGCGGTCCTGCGTGACCGCGGACATCGTGCGCGGAAGGCCCTCGGCGGTCATCACTCCACCGTCCGCAGGATCTGCTCGATCGACGTGGTCCGGCTGCGGAGCTCAGCGACGTCCGCCGCGGTGCGCTGCTGGGCGTCCATCGTCTTCTCGGCGAGCTGCTCGTACCGGTCGACGAGCTGGCGGAGGTCGTTCTCCCGGGCGGCGTCGATCTTCATCTTCCGGTTCTCGGACACGAATGCGATGACGGCCGCCGTGAGGAGGAAGACGAACAGGACGATGCCGAGGGTCAGGACGACGTTCGGCCAGGGGTTCGGCGCCGGCAGCGCGAGGCTCAGGTGGGTCACGTGGGCTCCTTCGGGGCGGGACCCGCGGCGGGGTCCGACGGGGTGAGGGTCGACGCGGCCACGGCCAGCGTCCCGGGGGTCAGGCTGAGCGCGAAGTCGGCGACCTCGAAGAACTTCATGGCCTTGCCGTCGGCGGAGAGCTCGAGGGTGCCGACCACGAGCCCGACGGCCTCGAGCCGCTGCAGGTGCATGTGCAGGAGCGGGCGGCTGATGCCGATCTCGCGGGCCAGGTGGCTGACGTAGTCGCGACCGGTGGTCGTCAGCGTGGCGAGGACGCGCAGGCGGATCGGGTTGGCGAGCGCGGACAGCACGGCGACGAGCTCGTCGCCGGTGGGCGGGGATGCTGTCATCGGGCTCCGTCATGTGTCAGATGTTCCTTACACGTGGAACGTAGCGCGGTCGAAGCGCCGAGGCAAGGCGCCGACGACGACGGTGGGCGTCCAGGTGCGGGGCGGTCTGCAGGGCTCCGGGGTCGCTGCCGGCGCGCTGCATCGATCAGGCGCTGCGGCCGTACCCGAACACGTGCAGGCTCACGACGTCGACCTCCCGGCGCGCTTCGCCGAAGAAGGCGCCGAGGCGGCGGCGGACGCTCGCGAACGGTCGTTCTCGAGCCGAGCCGGCCTCGTTCCAGTTGGCGTTCGGGACGACCAGGAAGAGGTGGTGCGCGTTCGGCGAGATGTGCGCCTTCCAGAGGTCCTTCAGGTCGTGGTTGTTCGTCGTCGTCCCGCCGCGCTCGACCTCGGCGATGATGCCCCGGCTCGGGGCGAGCGCATAGAAGAAGTCGGGGCGCGCACGAGTGACGTAGCCCTCGCTCTCGGGAACGACGACCTCCTCGCCGAACCCGAGCCGCTCCTTCAGCAGCGACGAGACGATGAGCTGCACCGCGCTGCTCTGCGCCCGGTAGACGTGCACGAGGTCGATGTCGGCGGCATGCTCCTGGAGGTGGTGACGGAGCTCCTCGGCGAGGACGTCGACCCTCGCGAGCTCGAGCTCCTCGTCGGGAGTCAGGGCGCTGCGCACGAAGCGAGCAACCTGGATGTCCACGGTCGCAGCTTCACAGCTGTGATCTGCTGGAGCTAGGGCTGATCGGGTGGGCGGCCGGGACGCCGGGACGCGGTCCGCCGCGCCGGTGCGCGTGCTGGCGCCGTGTCGCTACAGACGGCTCGTCCGAGAGCCGATCCCCTTGCATGAGCGAATACGAGACGAAGGCCTGGCGCGCCTACGGCAAGGACCGCACCTACGTGATCGACGCGGCCACCGGTGTCCAGGTCGGGTACCGCGACAACGTCAGCGGGACTCTCGTGCCCACCGACAGCACCACGGCCCGGGTTCTGACTCGGTGGGCGGAGCTCGCCGGGGACGGCATCGCGTTCCCCGAGCAGCGGTCGGAGAAGACGCCGCCGACGGCCGCACCGGAGGAGCCGGTCACCGCAGCGCCCGTGCTGGACGACGACCTGAGCCTCCACCCGGCCGGCCATGCGGCCCGGGCGCGGGCGGTGACCGAGCTCGCGGCGCGCAAGGCCGCGGTCGGGCGGTTCCGCACCTGGCTCGGCCGGGTGTTCGACGTGCACACGGACGAGCGCGCCTGGCGCATCGGGGCCGACGCGGAGGAGTCCATCGGTCGGGAGCTCGAGCGCCTCGTGCCGCACGGGTGGCGGGTCCTGCACGCGGTCCCGGTCGGCGCGGGCGACTCGGACATCGATCACGTGCTGGTCGGCCCTCCCGGAGTCTTCACCGTCAACTCCAAGCACCATCCCGGGGCGAACGTGTGGGTGGTGTCGAAGCAGGTCCGCGTGAAGAACCAGCCCGTGCCGTACCTCCGGAACTCCCGGCACGAGGCCGCACGCGCGGCAAGGCTGCTCAGCGCAGCCGTCGGCTTTCCCGTCGCGGCGACGTCGGTGCTGGTGTTCCGTCTCGGATCGGGGTCTCTGACGATCCGCGAGCACCCGGGCGACGTACTGGTCTACCGGGCGACGAAGGCGTTCCCGTCCTTGCGGAAGCTGCCGCCGGTGCTGACGGCGGAGCAGGTCGACGCTGTCTACGACGCCGCGCGGTGGAGGTCGACATGGCAGCCGCCCACGGACGGTGGGCGTCGCGCGGCAGGGCAGGCTTGACCGCTGTTGCCGAGCCGTGGCGATGCGGAGGCGTTCCTCGGGGTCGATGACGTGGGTCGTGGTCGTCCGTTCCCAGGACGATCTGCACCCAGGAGACGTTCCCGGCGAACCGGCTGTTCTCCGTCGACGGCGACGAACTCGAGACAGCCGTACCCCTCGGAGTCGGGCGTCGGCCACTCGACCTACCGGGACCTCATCGGCCTCGCGTCAGCGGGTGGTCGGCTACGAGGAGCTGTCGTCCGAGAGCTCCTTCGCCGCGGCCTTGATGTCTCGCGCGGCGACGTCGTCGATCGCGCCCTCGACGATGGCGTCGGCCTTGGCGAGTGCCTTGCGGATCTCGACGGCGCCGGGATCGGAGACGAGCGCGAGGATCCCCGAGTGGCCCCGTGCGATCGAGTCCTCGAGCTCGTCTGCGAGCTCGCTGCGGTGGTGCAGCTGACGGAGCTTGCCGGCCGCTGCCCCGGTGGCTCCCAGCGCTGCGGCACTGCCGAGGATCGAGGGCGGGAAGATCACGCCCAGGGCGACGCCGCCGACGACGCCCCACCTGAGCCCGGAACGCGTGCTGTGGTCGGTCGCCTTCTGGATCTCGAGCGTGCCGTCGGCCTCGCGCTTCACCACGACGACTCCGTCGATGGCGACGGTCCGCCCGTCCTCGACCGACTTCAGCGCCTCGTAGGCGTCCCACGCGGTCGAGGTGTCCGCGAAGTCGGCGACGAGCACGGTGTAGGCCCCGTCGGTCGCGGCGATGACGTGCGCGTCCTGCGAGGAAGGGCTGGCGGTGCTGTCCGACATGGGGTGCTCCTGGTGTCTGGCCCGGAGGCGGCTCGTAGCCACGATCACCACGACGACCTGAGGGTGGTGGAACTGGTGCGGGGACGACTCTCCGCTCGACGTGCACGCGTGCGGATCACCCGTTTCGGGCGGTGGTCCCTGGCGACGATCGGATGTGGTGGTCCGGCGTCGGCAGCGCAGTACTAGGACAGCAGCGGGGCCGCTAGGGGGAGCGCCGAGGCAACGGCACCGCGATCCCTCACGCCGGGCGGCTCGAGCTGCGGCGCTGGCTCGCGGGCAGCGAGCCTCTCGTGGTGCTGTGCGCCACGCCGAACTGCTGCCACCACGCCCGACCGGAAACCGCGCCGGCCGGCACGACGAAGGGCCCGTGACCTGCATGTCTGCAGGTCGCGGGCCCTTCGACCGGCGGAGGATGGGGGATTCGAACCCCCGAGGGCTTTCACCCAACACGCTTTCCAAGCGTGCGCCATAGGCCACTAGGCGAATCCTCCCGGCCGCACGAGGATACCGGAGGTCGCGCCCGCTGCCGAACGGCTCACCCGCCAGCCGCGTCGGCGGTCCCGGATGCGCCCGCGCCGCCTCGCCGCCGGGGCCGCGCCCGCACGTGCATCCGCTCGCCCTGCCGCCCGAACAGCGACAGGAACTCCACGGGCTCCCCGACGACGGCGGGCCCGAACCAGTGCGGCGTGCGGGTGTCGAACTCGGCGACCTCGCCGGCCTCGAGGACGATGTCGTGCTCCCCGAGGACGACGCGCAGCCGGCCGTGCAGCACGTACATCCACTCGTAGCCCTCGTGCACCTTGGGCTCGGGCTGGGGGAGCGGGTCCTGCGGGGCGATGTGGTGCTGGAACGCGCGCGGTCCGCTGGCCTGGCGGCTGAGGGGAACGGTCGTGAGGTAGCCGTGGGTGGTCGGGCGGCCGTGCACGCGGGGGTCGCCGGTGGGCGGGGCGCCGACGAGGTCGTCGAGCGCGACGTTGTGGGCCTTGGCCAGCGGCAGGAGCAGCTCGAGGGTCGGGCGGCGCTGGCCGGACTCGAGCCGGGAGAGCGTGCTGAGCGAGATCCCGGTGGCGGCGGCGAGCTGGGTGAGCGTCACGCCGCGGCGCAGCCTCTGGGCGCGGAGCCGGGGGCCGACGCCGGTGAGCACCTGGTCGAGGTCGTCCGTCATGCCGCCATCTTGCTGTTCCGGCAAGGAGTGTTGTCAAACGGTGCCGTGCGCGCGACAGTCGACCCATGAACACGAGAACGAGTCCCAGCAAGGAGTCGGGCGACCTGCTCGACGCGCTCGTCATCGGCGGGGGAGCGGCCGGCCTGAGCGCCGCCGTGACGCTCGGCCGCGCGCACCGCTCGGTCGTCGTCGTCGACGCCGGCCACCCGCGCAACGCCCCCGCGACGCACATGCACAACTTCCTCTCGCGCGACGGCATGAACCCCGCCGAGGTCCTCGCGATCGGGCGCGACGAGGTCGCCCGCTACGGCGGCACGGTCCTGAGCGGTCTCGCGGTGGACGCGGCGCGGCACGACGACGGCACCTTCACCGTGACGCTCGACGACGGCCGCACCCTCCGCTCGCGCCAGCTCGTCGTCGCCACCGGCCTCACCGACCGGCTGCCCGACGTCCCCGGCGTCGCCGAGCGGTGGGGGCGCGACGTCCTGCACTGCCCCTACTGCCACGGGTGGGAGGTCAGCGGCCAGTCGATCGGCGTCCTCGGGCGCGGCCCGTTCTCGGTGCACCAGGCGCTGCTGTGGCGGCAGTGGAGCGCGGACGTGACGCTCTTCCTCGACGAGCTGACCGAGCTCGCCGACTCCGCGTGGGAGGAGCTCGCGGCGCGCGGCGTCCGCGTCGTCGAGGGCGCGGTCGAGCGGCTCGAGGTCGCCGACGACCGGCTCACCGGCGTGCGGCTCGCGAGCGGGCAGGTCCTTCCCGTCGACGCGCTCGTCGTCCCCTCGCGGATGCACGCGAACGCCGACCTCCTCGCGCGTCTCGGCGTGGCGACCGAGGACGTCGAGATGCAGGGGACGGTCGTCGGCTCGCGCGTCCCGACCGGTCCGATGGGTGCGACGGACGTCCCGGGCCTGTGGGTCGCGGGCAACACCGCCGACGTGGCGGCCCAGGTGATCGTCGCCGCGGCCGACGGCGTGCGCACCGGCGCGGCCGTGAACTTCGCCCTCGTCGCGGCCGACACGCAGGCCGCCGTCGCGCAGCGCCGCGAGCCGTTCTCCGCACAGGCCGAGCGCGAGCTCGACGACCGCCGGACCGGTGCGGGTCTCCGTGGGCTGGGGGTGGCCTGATGACGACGCAGCACCCCGCAGGCGACCACGACCCGGCGCACCACCACGGGGCCCACGCCGTGCCCGACGACGCGCCGGAGGCTCGCGAGACCTCGGCCCCGGCGCCGCACGGTCACGCCCACACCCACGCCGGGCCCGACGACGACGTCCCCGTCTTCGACGCCGACTTCTGGGAGAACCGCTACCGCTCGATGCCGCGCGTCTGGAGCCGCCGCCCCAACGCGCACCTCGTCACCGACACCGCCGCGCTGCCGCCGGGCCGCGCGCTCGACGTCGGCTGCGGCGAGGGGGCCGACGCCCTGTGGCTCGCCGAGCGTGGCTGGCAGGTGCTGGCCGTCGACCTCTCGCCGACCGCGCTCGTCCGCGCCGCCGAGCATGCCGCGGAGCAGGGGCCCGAGGTCGCCGGCCGCATCGTCTGGCAGGAGGCGGACCTCACGGCGTGGACGCCGCCCGCAGGAGAGTTCGACCTCGTGACCGCGCACTTCGTGCACCTGCCCGCCGGCACCCGCGAGGGCGTGCTCGCGGCGCTCGCGGACGCTGTGGCGCCGGGCGGCACGCTGCTCTACGTCGGGCACGACGTGTCGGACCTGGACACGACGATCGGCCGACCCAACGTGCCGCACATGTTCTGGGCCGCCGAGGACGTCGCGGCGGCGCTCGACCCGGCGGCGTGGACGGTCGAGGTCGCCGAGGCCCGCCCGCGCGACGCCACCGACGCCGAGGGCCGGACCGTCCGCATCCACGACGCGGTCACCCGGGCACGCCGCCGGTGATCCACGGGGCGGCGCCCTGTCCGCAGGCGGGCCCGCTCCGGTAGACCTGGGCTGCTGCAGTCGACGGACCAGGAGAGGCGGACCCGTGCGATCGGACCAGACCGAGATGGCCAGCTCGTGAGCACGAGCGGTGGCGCGGCCGCGGGTGCCGCGGACGAGCGTCGGACGCTCGTCCGGTCCATCGCGGCCGCCGCGGTGCTGGGTACGGCCGCCGTGGTGTGGGGCGTGGCCGCACAGTCGCGGGTCCTGATCTTCGACGGCGTGTTCGTGCTGCTCGGGATCGTGCTGTCGGCGCTCTCGCTCGTGGCCTCGAGAGAGGCGTCGTCCGGGCCCACCGCGCGCTTCCCGTTCGGCAAGCGCGCGGTGACCCCGCTCGCCATCGCCGTCCAGGGGGCGGCACTGCTCGGCACGCTGCTCTTCGCGGCCGCTGACGCGGTCGCGATCATCGTCGGCGGCGGCTCGGACGTCGCTGCGGGGACGGTCGTCGCGTACGGGCTCCTCACGATGACCTGCTCGTTCGCCGTCGGCAGATGGCTCGGACGGGGCGCGACGGGTTCCGACCTGGTGGCTGCCGAGGTCGCCCAGTGGCGTGCCGGAACCGTCCTGAGCCTGGTGTACGCGGTCGGGGCGGCGTTGGCCCTGCTGCTGAGTCGCTGGGCGCTCGACGCGGTCGTGCGCTACGTCGACCCGGGGCTCGTCCTGCTCGCGTGCCTCGTCCTCGCGCCGATCCCCCTGCGCCTGCTGCGCGACGCCGGTCTCGAGCTCCTCGAGGCGGCGCCGCCCGAGCCTGTGCGTGCGGCGCTCGCCGATGCCGTCGCCCGGGCCCGGGCCGAGTTCGCACTGCCCGAGCCGTTCGTGCGCGCGACGAAGCTCGGCGAGCGGCTCTACGTCGAGATCGACTTCGTGGTCGCCGAGGGGACGTGGGACGTCGAAGGGGAGGACCGGGTCCGCCGCTCGCTGATCGGGGCGCTCGAGGAGCTCGGGTACGAGCTGTGGGCGAACGTCGAGCTCACCACGGACCCGGCGCTCGCCCGCTGACGACCGCGCCTCGGCCGTGCCTTCCACGGTCTGAGGTGCACGCTCGGGACGCGGACCCTCCGCCCGTGGGGGGCCACCGCCCCCGCGGTCACCGGCTGTCGCGTGCCGCCTGTCGCCGGGCGCCGGCCGCGAGCGACGAGGCGTCGCGCTTGAGGTCACCGGTCGTGGGCTGGTGCTCGCGCGCCGTGCCGCTGCCGGTCGGGGCGCCGGCGGACGGTGCCGTCCCCGGGCCCGTCGAGCGGTTCGCCCGGGCGTCGGCGAGGCGCTGGTCCCGCAGCTCCTCGGCCGCCTTCCTCGCGCGCACCTCGAGCGCACCGCTCACCCGGGCCAGCGCGTCCTCGAACACCTCGGCCCGCTGCCGCGCCCGCGCGTTCCTGGGCCGCGACATGCCGCGGCCCCCGTGCTCCTCGACGCCGGCGCTCGCCTTGCGGCGGTAGTTCTTCTGGTGCTTGCGGCGGGCCCGGCGCACGCGTGAGTGGAGGGCGATCAGCTCGTCCTCGTCGAGTGCGGCGAGGCGGTCGGGCTCGGTCTCCCGCACCAGGTCGCGCTGCTTCTCCTTCAGCACGCTCGTCAGCTCCGACACGTCAGCCCCCTCGGTGGTCGGTGAGCGACCGGGCCGCTCTGCCCGGTCCCACCGAGACCGATCCCACCACGGGGGGCGCCGAGCGGCGTCGGGCGCTGCGGCCCTGGTGCCTCAACGGGCAGCGCTGCCGCGGGCAGGGCTCTCCTCCTCGACGTGCGCCGCGCGAGGACGTCGCCCCCATCCCCGGCACCCGACGCGTCGCCCGGGTCGAGGAGAACACCGCCGCCGACGCCGTCGAGCTCACCCCCGACCAGCTCCGGCGCCTGGACGGCCTCCAGCCCGCCGCCGGGGACCGGCACGACGAGTCCAACATGGCGACCATCGACCGCTGAGCCGGCCCCCGCAGAGCTCCGCGTGAGGTTCCGTGCAGGCCGCGCGCGGGTCCTGCCGACTGCGCGCGGCGCCCGGACGCCGCTGGCTAGCGTCCGGGCATGCCCTCGCCCGCGACCCCCGCCCGACGACGGCCCTCCCTGGTCTGGCGGTTCGGCGCGCTCACGGTGCTCGCGCTCCTCCTGACGGCGGCCGTCGTCGAGGGGCGCCGTCCGCCGTCCGCCGTGACCCGTCCCGTCGCGCAGGTGCTCGCCGAGCTCCGCGCGCTGCCGGGGGTCGCGCACGCAGCCGTGCGGCTCACCCGACCCGGTGACGGCCCGCCGTTCGACGCCCTCGCGCCCGACGGAATCGACGAGGAGGCCGCGCGCGAGCCGGGCGCGTGGCTCGCGACGCTCACGGTCGAGCCGCACACCACCCTGACGACCCCCGAGGCGGTCGACCTCGCCGAGCGCGTCGACACCGTCCGGGAGCGGGCCGCCGCGCGCACACCGACGTCCGCGCTCGCGTGGGACATGTGGCTGCGCACCGGTGCCGACGCGCGGGCGACCGAGGTGCGGCTCACGGGGACCACGGACGCCGGGGAGGCCGTGCGTGCGGCGCGGGCACTGGCCGACCGTGACGGCGTGCGGCGGGTGCGCGTCGCGGACGAGGACGCGGACGTCGTCGTGGTCCGCGTGGCGCACGCCGCCGGGGTGGCGTCCGCCGCCGCCCGCGAGGGGCTCGAGCTCGTCCGTGTCACGACCGACGACGCGCGGGGCGACGTCCGTGTCGTCTTCCCCCAGGAGGCGCTCGCGGACCCGTTCGTCGAGCTCGCCTCGGCCGTCGAGCTCGTGCCGTCCGTGAGGTGGGTCGCGCTCGCCGACCAGGGCGACCTCCTCGGGGCGTCGCTGTCGGTCGAGGTCGCCGACGACGCGGCGGTCGACCGGGTCGACCGCTGGTTGCGCGCGCCCGACCGGGCGCTCAGCTCGGGCCGGACGGTGTCCTACGACCTGCGCTCGCCCGGGCGCACGTCGTCCGGGTACGTGGGCGGCGTCGAGCCTGAGCGGTCCGCCGAGCCGGTGCCGGGCGAGCCGTCGGTGCCGGCCGTGCCCGACGACCCGGCCGCGGGCACGTCGGCGGCGCCGAGCCCGTCGTCGTACCCGGACGACCCGGCGGCCCCGGCGTGCGCGGGTGCCGACCTCGACGTGCGGCTCGGCTGGCGGGACGCCGCGACGGGCGCGCGCTTCCTCCAGCTCGTCGCGACGAACGTCTCCGGGCGGCCGTGCGCCGTCGAGGGGATGCCCGGGCTGGGCTTCCGTGGCAGGTCGGGCGACCCGGTCGAGGACGTGACGATCGTGCCGCGGGCTGACGCCGTGACCCCGGTGCGGCGCGTCGTCGTGCCGCCGGGCGCCGACGTCCGCACGGGCCTCGAGTGGGGGATGACGTCGATCGGGCCGTACAGCGACCCCGCGGCGCACGTGCTGGTCACGGCCGTCCCGGGCGGCGAGGTCGTCGACCTCCCGGTCACCGACCCCGGCGGGACGGCGGACTGGCTCGACCTGGTCGACGGCGCCGTGGTCGACGTGTGGCCGTGGGACGCCGGCACCGGGACGTGGGGCTAGGAGCCGCCGGACCGGGAGGGCTGGGCGGTCCCCCGCGCCGGGCGTGCACCGCCTCGGAGCGGCCGCGCGTCTCCTCGCACGTCCGCGCACGGCCTCGCAGCGGCCGCGCACCTCCTCGGGCGGGCCGCGCAGGACTCACCCCGGCGTGTGCCAGCGGTGCACCGTCCCGTCGGCGAGCACGAGGAGCCCGCGCGTGCCGCGCAACGTCGCGACCCACTCGACGGCCGACGTCCCGTGCGCGACGGCGGCGCGGGCCCACACGTCGGACCACACGAGCGAGGACCCCACGACGGTCGCCGCGACGACCGTCGGCTCGGCGATCCCCGACCGCAGGTCGACCACGTCGGCGTCGCCGCTCACCGCGGTCGCGACGCCGCCGTCGTGCACCGGGAGGGTCGCGAGCACGAGCCGGCGGTCGCGCGGGTGCTCGATCTCGACGTGCCACGGCTCGGCGTCGAGCAGCGCGGGGCCCGCTCCGTCGCTCGAGCGGGTCGCCCGCCCGGGGACGGCGTCGGCAGGACCGGACGCCGCGGGCCCGGTGGTGTCGTCCGGCGGGTGCTCGCCGCGCAGCAGCAGGTCGCCCCCCGCCTCGACCGCGAACGCGACCCCCGGGACGCCGTCGAGGTGCCGGGCCGCGCGGTCCAGCGCCCACGTCGTGACGAGCGCCCCCGGCGCGAACCGTCCGTCGGCGCCCGCAGCCCCGGCCCAGGCGTCGACCGCGCCCTCGGTGCGCACGTGCGCGGCGACGCAGGTCTCGTGGAGCTCGCGCAGCACAGGGTTCGCCTCGGCGAGCGACAGCTCGCCCCGCGCGAGCCGGCTCAGCTCGGAGGTCGGGCGGCCCGCGCCCACGAGCCGCTCGACGGCGGACAGCTCCGCGAACAGCGAGCGCGCGGCCCCGTCGGCCTCGGGTCCCCGCGCCGCCGGGCCCCGCGCGTGCACCGTGACCGTGACGCCGAGGACCTGGCGGACCCAGTCGCGCCGCTCAGTGCCGCCGTGCCCCGCCGGATCGACGACCAGCGCGCGGGCGCCCGGCTCGACGCGCGCGTCCCGGGCGTCGGTCGGGCTCGGGGCGGCGACGAGCGCGAGTCGTGAGCGGCTCTCGGTCGCAGGGGCGCGGGAGGCGGTCCGGCTCGTCGTCGTCGTCATCCCTCGACGTTTCCCGGACACCCTGGGACGAACCTGGCGTGAACCTGGGAGCAACCTGGGGATCGGGCGGTCGAAGGACTGCGTTAGGCTTGTCGTCGACCCCTCGTGCGGCGTCATCTCGCTGAACCCCCCCAGGGCCGGAAGGCAGCAAGGGCAGGTGAGCTCTGGCGGGTGTGCGGGGGGTCCTTGCATGTCCCGCGCCGCCACCCGCCGTCGCGCCGCGCACCCGCGCCGCCACCCGTCGTCGCCCCGCGCACCCGCTCGCGACCGCTGCGACGCCGCGCACCCGCTCGCGACCGCTGCGACGCCGCGCACACCGTCGCGACCGCTGCGACGCCGCGCACACCGTCGCGACCGCTGCCACGCCGCGCACACCGTCGCGACCGCTGCCACGCCAGCCGCCTGATCGCCCGACCTCGGCCGTCGCGGAACCGTCCCGTCGACGCGAGGTCCGGAACCGCCCTCGCGTATCAGGCGGGCCACGCCGGTCTCTGCCCCTGTGCGCGACCGGGTGCGCGTGCGCGACGAGGCGCCGCCGCAGCACCGGCCGCTCGGACCGAGGGGTTGAGGACATGCCGGTTCGCCCGTCCTACGTCGAGCTCCGCATCCACGGGGTCTCCGGGACGACGCCCGAGGACATGCTCGGCACCACGCAGGTGGAGGACGTCGCGGGGGACGCGCTCGTGCGCTTCGTGCGCGCCGCCGAGCCGACCGCCCGCGACCTGCCCGGTGGCGGGGTGCTCGAGGCGGTGAGCTGGGGGCGGCTCACCTCCGGGCTCGCCGCGCAGGCCGCCTGGGTCGTCATGCTGCCGTTCGCGCTCGTCAACCTCGCGATGTGGACGAGCCGGTCCTTCACGGCGACCGGCTCCCGGCCGAGGTCCGCACGCACCGGTGCGACGCGGGCCGCCGCCTCGCGCGGGTCCGTGCGGCTGCTCGGGCTCACGGTCACCGTCGTCGTCACGCTCGCGACCGCGCTGCTCGCGATGGACCTCGTCGCGTGGCAGTGCGGCCGGGTCGCGTGCGCCGCGGTCAGCGACCGGCTCGCGTTCGCCGAAGGGTGGTCGCGCGGCGCGCGCGTCGCCGTCGCCTCCGCCGTGCCCGTCGTCGTGCTCGCGGCGATCGCGTGGCTCTCGCACCGCGTGAGCCTGCGCTACGAGGCGGCGTCGCCGTCCGACCTCACCGCACCGGGGGCAGCCCGGGGTACGGGCGGTGCGAGCGCGACGTCCGGTGCGCACGCGGGCGCGAGAGCGGCGGCCGGCCCCGCGACGAGCCCGTCCCCGGACCCGGCCTCCCGCGTGGAGCAGCAGCCCACGCTGTTCTCGCCGCTCATGTGGCACGCGGAGCCGATGGTGCAGCGCCTGCGGTGCGTGCACCTGAGCGTCGGGTGGGCGTCCGTCGGGGTGCTGCTCGTGTGGGCCGTGCGGGACCAGGTCGGCGACGCGGTGCTGCGCGGCGGCGCGGACTCCGCGCTGTGGTGGTCGGCGTCGGTGTGCCTCGTGCTGGTCGTCGTCGCGGGCGCACTGCTCGTGGCGCTCCCGACTCGGTGGGTCGCCTGGACCGAGCGACCGCTCCGGCGCCAGGGTTCCGTCGCGACCGCGCTCCAGGTGCTCGCGCTCGCGGGCGTCGGTCTGGCTGCGGCGTCGTTCGCGCGGACCGTGGACGGGCTCGCGGAGGACGTGACCGGACCGATCCCCGGGCTCGGGGGCGTGCTCGCGGTCGTCGTGTGGGTGCAGGTCGGGGTGCTGCTCCTGCTCGGCGGCGTGCAGCTGAGCTGGTCGCGGATCGACCACGCCGTCCGCCGGGCGGCCGGGCGGCTGCTGGACCGCCTCGTCCCGCGGCGCCTGCGCTCCGCGCGGACCGCGTGGTCGGCCGTGCGGCACCCCGTGCGCACCGCGCGGCACCTGGGCGCACGGCACAGGGACCGGCGGCGGGCCGGCGCCGCCGACCGCGTCGAGCCGCAGCCCGGCCGCCCGCGGCGCACGCTCGTGG